>NZ_JBFAXQ010000013.1:0-250165 GCF_040680855.1 Kribbella sp. NPDC051952 | reverse complement strand
ACTGCACGCAGAAGTCCATGTCGAACCCGCGCTGCGCCTGCCGGATCAACCCGAGGTACGAGTTGTTCACCACGACATGGATGTACGGGATGTTGCCGTCCGGTTCGGGCAAGTCGACGTTGCTGCGGTCGATCAACCATCTGGAGAAGGTGGATCGCGGGCTGATCCGGATCGACGGCGAGCTGATGGGCTACCGCCGGCGCGGCAACAAGCTCCACGAACTGCGCGAGCGGGACATCCTGCGGCAGCGGTCGCAGGTCGGGTTCGTGTTCCAGAACTTCAACCTGTTCGGCCATCTCACCGCGCTGCAGAACGTGGTCGAAGCGCCGGTGTCCGCCCAACGCCGCAAGCGTAGTGAGGTCGAGCCGCAGGCGCGGGAGCTGCTCGAGCGAGTCGGGGTCGGCGACAAGGCCGATGCGTACCCGCGTCAGTTGTCCGGCGGCCAGCAGCAACGCGTCGCGATCGCGCGAGCGCTGGCGTTGCGGCCGAAGGTGTTGCTGTTCGACGAACCGACCAGCGCGCTCGACCCGGAGCTGGTCGGCGAGGTCCTCGACGTGATCAAGGAGCTCGCCCGCGACGGCGCCACGATGATCGTCGTCACCCACGAGATCGGCTTCGCCCGCGAGATCGCCGACACGGTGGTGTTCATCGACGGCGGCCGGATCGTCGAGTCGGGCCCGCCGCAGGAAGTGCTCGACAACCCCGTCCACGAGCGCACTCGCGCCTTCATCTCCAGGGTGCTCTGATCATGAAACGTTCTCTGATCGCTGTGGTGGCCGGCCTCCTGCTGCTGGCGCTGGCCGGCTGTGGCGTGGAGCCGCAGGCCACCGCTGATACCGGCGTCAACACGTCGGCCGAGCAGGACCGCGTCACGACAACGAAGAACGTGGCCGCGGCCGAGCTGTTGCCGGCGAAGGTCCGCGAGCGCGGAACCTTGATCGTCGGCGGTGGGTTCGGCAGCGGGAGTGTGCCGCTGGGGTTCCTTGCTGATGACAACAAGACTCCGGCCGGCCTGGAGGTCGACATCGCCCACCTGGTCGCGGAGGCGCTCGGGTTGAAGGCCGACGTACAGGTGACGAGTTGGGAGAACCTGTTCATCGGGATCGATTCCGGCAAGTACGACGTGGGCTTCTCGAACATCACGGTGACCGAGAAGCGCAAGCAGAAGTACGACTTCGCCACGTATCGCAAGGACGACATCGCGTTCGAGGCGAAGAAGGGCGGCAGCTGGAAGGTCTCCGGGGGCAAGGATGTCGCCGGGAAGACGATCGCGGTCGGGTCCGGGACCAACCAGGAGAAGATCCTGGTCGACTGGAACGAGGCGAACGTCAAGGCGGGCTTGCCCGCGGCAACGATCAAGTACTTCCAGAACCAGACCGACACCTACCTGGCGCTGAGCTCCGGCCGGATCGACGCCTATCTCGGACCGAACCCGTCGATCGCCTATCACGTGAAGACCTCCGGGCAGACCGAGACGATCGGCAAGTTCTCCGGCGCCGGTCCCACCTTGCAGGGGCTGATCGCCGCGACCACCCACAAGGACAACGGTCTGGTGCAGGCCTATCAGGCGGCGCTGAATGCGGTCATCGCGGACGGCTCGTACGCCAAGGTCCTGGCTCGCTGGAACGTCTCCAACGAGGCGGTCACCCAGTCACAGATCAACCCGCCCGGCCTTCCCATCACTAGCTGAGGAACCGCTATGAAACAACGCTCGAACCTATTGGCCGCCCGGCGAGGGGGCGGACTCGTCGTAGTCGCCTTACTGGCGCTCGCCGCCTGCGCCGATCCACAGACGAATGCCTCGTCGACCGGCGGCGATGCGTCGGTGGTGGCGTTCGATACCTCGGCCAAGCAGGAGCGCATCACGTCGGCCAAGGTGGACAGCATCGCGGCCGAGCTGCCGGCCGCGCTGCGTGAGAAGGGAACGCTTGTCGTCGGCAATGGGTCGGCGGGTGGCGGTCTGCCACCGTTGGGCTTCACCGCCGATGACAACAAGACGCCGATCGGCGTGGAGATCGACATCGCGTACCTGGTCGCGAGTGTGCTCGGGTTGAAGCCGGAGATCGACACGACCAGCTGGGAGAACCTGTTCCTCGGACTCGACTCCGGCAAGTACCAGGTCGGCATCTCCAACATCGGCGTCTCCGAACTGCGCAAGGAGAAGTACGACTTCGCGACGTACCGCCTCGGTCTGCACGCGTTCGAGGCGAAGAAGGGTTCGGGTCTCAAGGTCGCCGGCCCGGCCGACATCTCCGGCAGGACCGTGGCTGTCAGCTCCGGCACCCTCCAGGAGGCGATTCTGGTCGACTGGAACAAGCAGAACGTCGCCGCCGGACGCAAGCCCGCGAACCTGAAGTACTACCAGCAGGCGTCGGACATCTATCTCGCGCTGCAGTCCGGCCGGATCGACCTCTACCTCGGCCCGAACCCGAACGCCTCCTACCACGTCGCGACCCAGGGCAAGACCGAGATCGTCGGCACGGTGTCGTCCAGCTATCCGGTCCAGGGCTTGGTCGGGATCACGACCAAGAAGGACAACGGCCTGGTCAAACCGCTCGCCGACGCCCTCAACGCGACCATCGCCGACGGCAGTTACGCGAAGGTCCTGAAGAAGTGGGGCCTGGACGACGAGGCCGTCCCGAAATCCCTGGTCAACCCGCCTGGCCTCCCCAAGAAGTAGGAGAACGCATGTCGACCATCGCAACGATCTCCAGCAGTCCGTCCGTCCCGTCGCGCACCGACGCGGTCCTCGACTATGTCACCAAACGCCTGATCAGCCACGGCCACGACGTCACCCCGATCGTGCTCCGCGACCTACCGGCCGAGCCTCTGGTCCGCGGCCAGGCCAACCACCCCGCGATCGCAGCCGCGGCCGACATCCTCGCGGCCGCCGACGCTGTTGTGGTCACGACACCTGTGTACAAGGCGGCGTACTCAGGCTTGCTCAAGGTGTTCCTCGACCTGTTGCCGCAGTACGCGCTGAAGGGCAAGACGGTGTTGCCGTTGGCAACCGGCGGTACGCCGGCGCACGTACTGGTGATCGACTATGCGCTCCGGCCGGTCCTGACCAGCCTCGGCGCGGGCGCGATCGGCCAGGGCTGGTTCGTACTGTCGTCGCACATCACGCTGTACGACGGCGGCGGGCTGCTGCTCGACCCGGTCGCGTCCGTACCGCTCTACCAGGTGACCGAGGCCTTCCTCGCCACGGTCGAAGGCAATCAGCCGGTGGAGAGTGTCCCGGTCCAGGCTGCCGCGGTCGAGGCAATGCGTGCTCGGCCGGAGGATCCCGAGGCGGCGCCACTCCTCGCGGACCTGGTCGTCGAGTACAGCACTCGCTACGGCCGGACCAACGAGAACACTCAGCTCACCGAGGTCCCGCCCACCGACTTCCACGCCGACTCTGGGGGTGCGTTCGTCCTCCTGAGGTACGGCGACCAGACGGTTGCCGGCGGCGCCATTCGCCGGTACGACGACGAGACCGCGGAGATCAAGCGGATGTGGACCTCCCATCTGTATCGGCGGCAGGGTCTCGGGCGCCGCGTCCTGACGGAATTGGAGGCGGCGGCTGTTGATCTCGGCTACCGGCGGCTCTACCTGACCACCGGACCACGCCAGCCGGAGGCGGCCGGGTTGTATCTGGCGGCCGGCTTTCAGCCGCAGTTCGACACTGAGGCAGATCCCGAGTCGATCGGCCCGCTGCCGTTCACCAAGGAACTGCCGCTCGCGTTGAGGGTGGCGTCATGAGCCGGCGGCTGATCACGGCGATCGAGATCGACGGAGCGGGTGGAGACCCGCGCGCGTGGCGTGGCGCCGAGGTAGATCCGGCCGCGATCCTGACCGGTGAGTTGGCGCTGCGGGCGGTGCAACGGGCCGAGGCAGCCGGGGTCGATCTGGCGACGTTCACGGACACGCTCGAGGCGCCGGCCGACGTACCCGATCAGGTCAGTGTGCGGCTGGACGCACTCGGACTTGCGGCGCGGATTGCTCCCGCGACGGAGCGGATCGGGCTGCTCCCGACGATCACGGTCACGCACACTGAGCCGTTCCACGTGCAGGCAGCTGTGGCCACGCTCGACTTTGTCTCGTCCGGTCGGGGTGGATGGGTTGCCGAGGTGTCGACCTCCGCCGAGGCGGCCGCGGTGATCGGGCGCCGCGAACCGGCGCCGGTGGCCGACACCTGGCGGGAGGCCCGGTACGTCGTTGATGTCAGTCGCCGGCTGTGGGATTCGTGGGAGGACGACGCCATCATCCGGGATGCGTCCACCGGGCGTTTCATCGACCGGGACCGTATTCATTACGTCGACTTCGAGAGCCCGACGTTCAGCATCAAAGGCCCGTCGATCGTGCCGCGCTCACCCCAGGGCCACCCACTCACCGCCATCCGGGTGAGCACGCCGGAGGCGCTGGAAGCGGCGGCCGAAGCCGACCTGGTGCTCCTCCCCGGAACCACAGACCTGGCCGAGCGAGTAGCAGCCGTCCGCTCCGTCGGGGCGCCCCGGGTGCTGGTTTCGGTGAGTGTCTTGCTGGACGAGGATCCGGCGGCGGCTGCTGTTCGGGCTGACGGGGCGACTCATCTCGACCACATCGGCGGCGTGGACGGGCTGGCGGATCTGATCGGGAAGTGGAAGGAAGCCGGGGTCGACGGGGTGCATCTGCGGCCCGCCTCGGTGGAACTCGACGTACCGGTCATCGCGGACCGACTGATCCCGTTGCTGCGGGCAAGGAAGCTCGTCGGGCCTGTCGATCGGGCGGCGACGTTGCGGAATCGGCTGGGGTTGCGGCGACCGGCGAACAGGTACGCGGTGGGAAGCGACCGATGACCAAGCAGATCCATCTCGCCGCGCATTTTCCCGGCGTGAACAACACCACGGTGTGGTCGGATCCGGACTCCGGATCGCAGATCGACTTCGCGTCGTTCCGGCATCTGGCGGAGACGGCCGAGCGCGGGACGTTCGACTTCTTCTTCCTGGCCGAAGGACTGCGGCTGCGGGAGGTGAAGGGAAAGATCCACGACCTGGACGTCGTCGGCCGGCCGGAGTCGTTGACGGTCCTGAGCGCGCTGGCCGCGGTGACCACGCACCTCGGGCTGGCGGCGACGGTGAACTCGACGTTCAACGAGCCGTACGAGTTGGCCAAGCGACTGTCCACCCTCGACCACCTTTCCGGCGGGCGCGCCGCCTGGAACGTCGTGACCTCCTGGGACGCCTTCACCGGGGAGAACTTCCGGCGCGGCGGGTACCTCGACAAGGCCGACCGCTACATCCGCGCGCAGGAGTCGCTGCGGATCGTGCGGCAACTCTGGGACTCCTGGAGCGAGGACGATCTGGTCCTGGCCCAGGCGGCGGGTGTGTTCGCCCGCGAGGGCACTGGGGCCTTCGCGGACGAAGGCGCTCACTTCGACATCCGCGGCCGGTTCGGGCTGCCGCCGTCGCCGCAGGGGCGGCCGGTGATCATCCAGGCCGGTGACAGCGACCAGGGCCGGGAGTTCGCGGCGTCGAGCGCGGACGTGATCTTCAGCCGGCACGGGGCGTTCGAGGCCGGGCAGACCTTCTACAAGGACGTGAAGTCGCGACTGGCCCGCTACGGGCGGTCCGAGGACTCGTTGAAGATCATGCCCGCGGTGACCGTGGTCGTCGCCGATACAGACGCCGAGGCGATCGAGAAGGCGGCGTACATCCGGGAGCAGCAGGTCTCCGGTCCGACGGCGCTCGTACTCGCGGAGTTGCTGTGGGGTCGGGATCTCTCGTCGTACGACCCGGATGGGCCGCTTCCGGTGGAGGAGCCGGTGGTCGGATCGGCCGTCACCCAAGGGCGGGTCGGCTACAACGATCCGGGTCCGATCGTGGCGGAGTGGCGAGCTCAGGCCGAGGCCAATGGGTGGTCGCTTCGCGAGACCGTGATCAACCAGCAGAACCGGCAGACCTTCGTCGGCTCGCCGACCACCGTCGCCGAAGCCATCGACCACCACGTCCAGGAGGACGCGGCCGACGGCTTCGTGCTCGTTCCCCACCTCACCCCAGGCGGCCTCGACGACTTCGTCGATCGCGTGGTCCCACTCCTCCGGGAGCGCGGCGTCTTCCGCACCGACTACACCGGTACGACGCTCCGCTCCCACCTCGGGCTGAACCCATGAGCCGTGCGACAGGGGAGCTGCGGCGACTTCCCACGTCCTCGTCGTCGGACGTGGCGACTGTGGTGTTCGTCGGGGGTGGGCCTCGGACCGTGGGGGTGATGGAGCGGTTCGCCGCCAGCGCCGTCGAGTTGCTCGGAGAACGCCCGGTCGAGATTCATGTGGTGGATCCGTATCCGGCGGGTGGTGGGCGGATCTGGCGGCGGGAGCAGTCGCGGTTGTTGTGGATGAACTCGATGACCTCGGACATCACGATCTTCACCGACGAGTCGGTCGAGTGCGCGGGCCCGATCGTGCCGGGCCCGGACCTGGCCACCTGGGTTGCCGGTGAAGGCGCGGTGATCCTGGAACGGGCCGGGCTGGAGATCCCAGGCCCGATGGACTTCCCACCACGCCTGGTGCAGGCGGAGTACCTGGCCTGGGTGTGGAACCGCGTCGTCCGCGACCTCCCGACAACAGTCACCACGCATCTCGAGCGAGCCGTCGGACTGACTCCCGACCATCGCGTGATCCTTGCGTCCGGCAAGGAGATCGCGGCCGACGTCGTAGTGCTTGCCGTCGGCTACCTCGACCGGTTGCCGACAGCATCGGAGTCGGCCTGGGCGGCGCAGGCTGCCGATGCCCGGCTGACCTACATCCCGCCCGGCTACACCGCCGATGTCGACCTCGACGGCCTCTGGCCGGGCGAGAACGTCATCGTCCGCGGCTTCGGTCAGGCGTTCATCGACCTGATGGTCCTCCTCACCGAAGGCCGCGGCGGCTGGTACGACGAATGTGACGGCCTGCTCAAGTACCACCCCTCCGGCGACGAGCCGGTCCTGTACGTCGGCTCGCGCCGAGGCGTCCCGTATCACGCCAAACTCGGCTACACCGTCGCCGGCACGAAGCCGGTCCCGACCCGCTACCTGACCAAACAAGCCCTCGACGACCTCGGCGACGGCGTCCTCGACTTCGATGCCGACGTACGCCCGTTGATCGACAAGGAACTCGCCTTCGCGCACTACCAGCAACTGTTCACGGCACACCCGGAAAGGACCAGGGGGACGTGGCAAGAGTTCGCAGACGTGCTCGACCGCTTGCCTGTCGTAGCGCTCACGAGTGCGGTTGAAGCTGCCGTGCCCGATCCAGCTGATCGGTTTGTTCGGGCAGATGTCGATCGGCCACTGGCCGGCCGGTTCTTCGAGGATCGGGACCTGTTCGAGCGGTTCCTGACCGAGCTGATCGAGACAGACCTGCTCCGCCGATCGGACTCGTCGTACTCCGCCGACCTCGCCGTCTTCAACGCGTTGCTGAGCATCTACAGCGTCCTCTCGCAGGCGATCACCGAAGGCAGGCTGTCCGACGAGGACCGGGTCCGAAGCGTCGAAACCGAGTGGCACGGCTTCTTCTCGTTCGTGGCCAGTGGCCCACCACCACGCCGGCTGGAGGAACTCCTCGCCCTGCACCGAGCCGGCATCGTCCACTTCGCCGGCCCGGACCTGGACATTGCCATCGACAACGACCGCTTCGTTGCCAGCAGCCCCAACATCGAAGGCGAGATCCACGCCCGCGCCTTCGTCGAAGCCCGGCTGCCACGACCAGACGTCCTCGCCAGCACCGATCCGCTGCTCCAGGGACTCCTGGCCGACGGCGTCCTCGCGGCCGACGAACTGTTCGCCACCGACGGCACGAGCCTCGGCGGCGGTCAACTCAAGGCGGACTCGCAGTCCCGCGCGATCCAGGCCGACGGCACCGTTCATCCGGCGGTGTTCCTGCTCGGCCCGTCCGTCTCCGGCTCGGCCGGATCGTCCGGATTCTCCCGCCCGCACTTCAACGGTCCCGGCTTCCGGCAGAACGACGCCGTCGCCCGGGACCTGCTCCGACTGCTCGCACCCGCCGTACGGAAGGAAGAACGTCATGCCAGTTGAGTTTCTGGGAATCGCCGGCACCAACCCGGCCAGTGAGGTGACACCGCGAACCGGTGGCCCGCTGGACCTGGAGTACACGGCCAAGCTCGCCCGCGCCCACGAGGACAACGGGTGGGACCGGATCCTGTTCGCCTACCACTCGGGCTCACCCGATCCGGCCCAGGTCGCGGCGTACGTCGCCGGCCGGACCGACCGGATCAACCTCGTGGTCGCCCACCGGCCGAACGTCGCCTACCCGACCCTGACCGCGAAGACGTTCGCGACTCTCGACCACATCAGTGGCGGTCGGTTCGAGGTGCACGTGATCACCGGCGGGTCGACCGCGGACCAGGCCGCGGAGGGTGACTTCCTGGCCAAGGACGATCGGTACGGGCGCACCCGCGAATTCATCCAGATCCTCAAGCAGGCCTGGACGTCGGACGAGCGGTTCGACTTCAACGGCGAGCACTACCGGTTCGAGCAGTTCGTGGCCGATATCAAACCGCTGCAGCAGCCCAGGCCGCGGATCTCGTTCGGTGGCTCGTCGTCCGCGGCGTACGCGGTCGGAGCCGCGGAGGCGGACATCTTCGCGCTGTGGGGTGAGCCGCTGGCGGGGACCCGCGAACAGTTGTCGACAATCGACAAGGCGGCCGCCGACGCGGGTCGCACCGACCGGCCGACGATCCAGATCGCGTTCCGGCCGATCCTCGCGCCGACCGAGGAACTGGCCTGGCAGAAGGCGGAGACGATCCTCGGCCGGATCAAGGACGTTCGAGGCGGTCAGTCCAGGAAGCCAGAGAATGCAGGGTCTAAGCGTCTGCTCAAAGCAGTTGCCGAAGGCGAGCGGCACGACCGCGCGCTCTGGACCGCACCGACCGGTCTGACCGGTGGCGGCGGCAACTCCACCGCCTTGGTCGGTACGCCGGACACCGTCGCGGCAGCCCTGCTCGACTACTACGACCTGGGCATCCGGATCTTCTCCGCCCGCGGGTACGACATCTACGACGACGCCATCGACTTCGGCCGCTACGTGATCCCACTGGTCCGCTCCGAAGTCGCCCACCGGGAGCAGCGGAAGGACCTGGCCTCATGACCGTCATCTCGGACCTCGAGCAGGACTGGCAGACCTGGCACGCCGCACGCGAGCGGGATCTGGACACCGACTACGGCTGGCTCTCGATCGCCGCCTTCGACTGGCTGCCGCCGACTCCGACCAGGTTGCAGGGTCTGCCCGGCCTCTGGTGGGCAGACGACGAACGAGCGCACGTACGGGCCGACGGTGAGCTGACCCGGTCCGGCGAGCCGGTCCACGGTGAGGTCGCGGCCAGCGTGCCCGAGGCGGGCTCCCTGAGCTGGCTGCTGTACGGCGATCGCCTGGCCGAGCTCGTGTTGCGCGGCGGACGGTACGCCATTCGCCAACGGGATCCCCAGGCTGCGACCCGGATCGGGTTCGCCGGCGTTCCGACGTACGCGCTCGACGACGGCTGGGTGGTCACGGCGTACTACACGCCGTACCCGCAGGCCCAGCGGGTGGAGGTCTCTACCGCTCGGGATGACTTGCGTCAGCACGTGACGGCGATCGGGACTGTCCACGTTGCGCTGGGCGGGACGGCGTACGAACTCGTGGCGACGCCGGCGGGTGATGGGCGGCTGAACCTGTCCTTCCATGACCGGACCAACGGCGAGGAGACCGCGCCCTGGCGCACGGTGACGACCGGGCCGGTGGGGCGGGACGGGTCGGTGGTGATCGACTTCAACCGGACGATCAACCTGCCGTTCGCGTTCACGGCGTACGGGACGTGCCCGGCGCCGGTCGCGGGCAATCGGCTCGGTCTGCCGGTGACCGCGGGCGAGAAGAAGCTGCGGTGAAGTTCTGTACGTACACGCTGATCGACAACTCGCCCGACCCGATCAGCGGGGTACAGCTCACGCCGTACGAGCGGTTCCAGCACGTTGTACGCCAGGCGCAGTGGGCGGAGGAGCTCGGGTTCGACGGGTACGGCGTGGGGGAGCGGCATGCGCAGCGGTTCATCTCGTCTTCGCCGCCGGTGGTGCTCGCGTACATCGCCGCGGCGACCTCGCGCATCCGGTTGCTGACCACAGTGACTGTGCTGTCCTTGCTGGATCCCGTGCGGGTGGCCGAGGACTACGCGACGCTGGACCAGCTGTCGGGTGGGCGGCTGGACATCATCATCGGCAAGGGGAACGACCCGGACCAGAACGCGCTGTTCGGGTACGACCTGGATGGGCAGTGGGATCGGAACCGGGAGAAGTACGAGCTGCTCCGGCGGTTGCTGCGGGAGACCGGGGTCAGCTGGTCGGGGTCGTACCGGCCGACGTTGGTGGACGCGACCACGCAGCCGCGGCCGTACCGGGCGGACGGCATCCCGTTGTGGCACGGGTCGGCCTCGTCGACGGAGTCCACCGAGCTCGCGGCGCGCTGGGGTGATCCGTTGTTCTCGGCGAACGGCTTCCACCCACTGGAGAAGTACGCCGGCCTGATCCGGCACTACCGCGAGCGATGGGAGGCGTACGGGCGTGATCCGGCGGCTGCCGTGGTCGGGGCCGGGTTCAACGGGCTGTACGTGAAGAAGACGTCGCAAGAGGCGGTCGACGGGTACCGGCCGATCTTCGACGCGTTCATGGACTCACCGGGCGCACGGCACAACCAGTTGCCGTTCCGGACCTTGGAGGAGTTCCTCGAGGGCGGATCGGTGCTGGTGGGGTCGCCGGAGCAGGTGATCGACAAGTTCGGCCGCTACCAGGAGGCGTTCGGGCACGAGCTGTCCGGCATCTCCCTCGAGGTGCCCGGCCTGCCCGAGGAGGACAACCGCGCCTCGGTCGAGGCCTTCGTCACGGAGGTGATGCCGGTCCTGCGCTCGACGTACCCGAGCCGCGTGTGGGCTCAGCCGTAAGTGGGGTGCTGCGGCCAGCCGGCGGGGGAGTCCTCCCAGTCCTCCTGCCGGCCGTACGGCGCGAGGTCGAGGATGTTGTTCACGAAGAGCAGCCGGTCCACGCCACGCTGACCGGTCGAGTAGGTGCGATAGACCTCGTCGCCGTCGCGGATGAACAGGTTGAGCAGGAAGCCCCCACCCACACCGGTGTCCGCGGCGAACGCCGTACCGGCCGAGGAGGCGAACGGGACCGTCCAGCCCATCTTCTTCCAGTAGCCGGCCATCTGGTCGATCGGCATCTCCGACACTGTCGCCCAGGCAACACCGTTCCGCTCCAGGCCGCTGAGGTCCGTGACCTGCTTGGTGAAGTGCGTGCAGCCGGGGCAGAAGTGGTCGGGGCCGCTGTGCATGAACTGGTAGACCGCGAGCTGCTGCTGGTCACCGAACAACTCGAGCAGCGTCACCGGCCCGTCCGCAGACGCGAAGGTGTACTCCCCGAACCGCACCATCGGCAGCCGCCGCCGCTGCGCCCCCAGCCGATCCGCAGCCCGAGTGACCTCCTTCTCGGCCGCCAGCAGCTCGGCGCGAGCCTTCTCCCACTCCTCGGCCGAAACCACCGGGGGCAGAGCGTTCTTCTCAGACATTCCAGTGTCCTCTCGTCTGGTCTTGACCCTAGGACGAAGCCGGTCAGCGATTCTCTACATCGAGTTTCTGCTGCGCGCAGATCATCCTGGGCCGGAACCGGTCCGGCGGGTAGGACTGAGGCATGCGAATCGCGATTCTGGGTGGAACTCGGTTCATCGGCCGGGCAGTGCTGGAGCAGCTGGCGGGGGAGGGACACGAGCTGCTGGTCGTGCATCGCGGCGAACACGAGCCGACCGGGCTGACGGAGGTCGAGCACGCCCACGTGGACCGGAACGACGGTACGGCGTTGGCTGCGGCACTGAAGCCGTTCGACCCCGAGGCGTTGGTCGACATCTCCGGGATGAACGCGGCAGCGGCCGACGCGGCGCTGGGAGCGGTCGGGCCGTCGGTGAAGCTGGTGGCGATCTCCAGTGGAGACGTCTACCGCGCGTACGACGGTCTGCGCTCGGACCGGACCACGGACGAGGTGCCGTTGACGGAGGAGGCGGCGCTGCGGGAGCGGCGGTTCGTCGACGGGCCGAAGTACGAGAACCTGGAGATGGAGGAGCGGTACCTGCCCCGGGGAGCCACCGTGCTGCGGCTGGGGGCGGTGTACGGCGAGCACGACTACCAGCGGCGGTTCGAGTTCGTGCTGCGGCGGGTCCGGGCCGGGCGACGGCAGATTCCGGTCGGATCGGGTCAGTTCCTCTTCAGCCGGGTGTACGTCGGTGACGTGGCCCGGGCGGTGTCATTGGCGCTCGGTGGTGAGTTCCCTGGCGCATTCAACGTGGTCGAGCCGGCGACAGCGCCGTACCGGTTGTTCGCCGAGCAGATCCTGGCCGCGGCGGGCGCTCCGGACGTGGAGCTGGTGCGGGTCCGCGACGACCTCCTGCCGGAGGATCTCTCGCTGACCGGCGCCGTGGACCAGCACCTGTTGATGGACTCCTGGAAAGCCCGCACGGTGCTTGGGTGGCAGCCGCTCGATCCGGCCGGAAGTCTGCTGAGGTCGGTCCGGTGGCATCTCGAGAATCCGCCGGCCGATGCGTCCGACGACTTCGCGGCGGACGACGCCGTACTGGCCTGAAAATTGGTCAGATCCACTCGTGGGAGCCGGTATGCTTTCCGGGACGGACTGAGGGGCCTGCAGGGTGCGGTCGGCTCGATTTCACATCGGGGCGACAGACCGTGTAATCTCTCTCCTCGGCCCGCCCCTTTAGCTCAGTCGGCAGAGCGTCTCCATGGTAAGGAGAAGGTCTACGGTTCGATTCCGTAAAGGGGCTCTGAGAATCACTGTCCCGTCCGGTCCGCCGGATGGGATGATGAACTCTCTGGCGGGGTAGCTCAGGTGGTTAGAGCACACGGCTCATAATCGTGGTGTCGCGGGTTCGACTCCCGCCCCCGCTACCCACCAACGCAGTATCTCGAGAGTGCGATCACCCAAGTTGCGCACTCCTGACATGAAGAGGCAGCAGTGGCCAAGTCAACCGACGTCCGCCCGAAGATCACGCTGGCGTGCACGGTCTGCAAGGAGCGCAACTACATCACCAAGAAGAACCGGCGCAACGACCCGGATCGTCTTGAGCTGAAGAAGTACTGCCACCGTTGCAACGATCATACCGACCACCGCGAGACCCGCTGACCTCAGCTGTTCTTCGAAAGGGCCGCTTCGGATCACCGAAGCGGCCCTTTCGCTATGCCTAGACGGTGAGGATCGGGCGGCCGCCCTCGTAGGCAGTGAGGCGCTCGTCACGTGGAGTCAGACAGCAGGAACCGCAGACCGTGCCGGTGCCGACCTCGCTCGTGTAATAGAGACAGCACGTGTTCCGCAGGTAGACCAGCTTCCCGGCCGCGATCTCCACGTCGCCGAGCCGAGCCAACCCGCCCGGCGCTTGAGCGACGAAGGTCCGCCACTGCTCCAGCAGGTACGCCGGGTCCACAGTCGTCTCCTCGCGGGTGGCCGCGCAGAATCCCATCGCACACCCGGCCGCCACGCCGCCGTGGAGTTGCCGGAGACCGGCTCGAGTCCGGCGGTGGAGCTCGTCCGACAGCGGGAGCAGGTGCTGTCGGAGGACTACGTCGTACAGGGTTTCGACGCCGCCCGGAAGGAAGCTGGCCGAGCGTACGGCGACGGCCGCGAGCCCATGTCCGTCGTGCGGCCGGACCCACAGGTTCTCCGGGCGGATGTCGAGGATGCGGCCCTCCAGCGCCCAGTGTAGGAGTGCCGTCGCGGGCGCTCGGCCGGCGTAGAAGGACATGAAGCTGAGCGCGTTCGCGTGGGCGGATCGGTGGCCGCTCGCCTCGTCGTCGCGCTTGAGCAGCTCAGTCAGCTCCGGACTGTCCGGCTCCAGAATCCGGTCGACCCGCAACCACTCCGAGCCTGCCGGTTCACCGATCTCGAGCTTGTATCTGGGCGCATACCGCTCCAGCCCCATCCCTGCCGTCACGTCCAACCTTCCCCGTCGGATCTCTAGGTCAATGGGTGGCGGCATCCCGGTCAGAGCGTACCTACCAGTCCCATGCCTACTGCGCGGCACTCGGCACGGTGCCTCAGCGCACTGGAGCAAAGGCCACGATGGAAGAACATCGAGGCCTTCACTCCAGCACTCTGAGGCACCGCACCGAGCACCTGCTCGCTACGGCATGGGACTGGCAGGCACGCTCTATCAGTCTGCCAGTAGGGTTAGCGGATATGACGATCGACGCCACGATGGTCGGCCGGAGCTACTCGGCCGCCGAGTCCTACCAGGTCGGCCGGGAGAAGATCCGCGAGTTCGCCGACGCGATCGGTGACAGCAACCCGGCGTACCGGGGTGATGACGCGGTCGCGCCGCCCACCTTCGCGTTCATGCTCGGCAGCCGCGCGCTCGAGCAACTGCTGAACGACGAGGAGCTCGGCCTCCGGCTGGACCGGATCGTGCACGGCGCGCAGAAGTTCACCTACACCCGCCCGATCAAGGCCGGCGACGACATCGCCGCGACCGCCACGATCACCACGGTCCGCAAGGCCGGTGACGTCGAGGTGATCATGTACGAGACCGCCCTGACCACGGTCGACGGCGAGCCGATCGCCACCTCGACCTCCACGATCTCGCACAACCGGGCGGACGCATGAAGACCGCATCAGTCGGCCTGGAGCTGCCCACCCTGACCGTCACGCTGCGGCGCGACGACCTGGTCCGGTACGCCGGCGCCAGCGGCGACTTCAACCCGATCCACTGGAGCGACCGGATGGCGGCCGCACTCGGCCTGCCCGGCGTGATCGCCCACGGCATGCTCACGATGGCTTCCGCCGTACGCGTGGTCACCGACTGGCTGGATGATCCGGCCGAGCTGGTGGAGTACGGCGTACGTTTCACCAAGCCGGTCGTCGTACCGGATGACGACAAGGGCGCCGGCGTGACGTTCTCGGCCAAGGTCGACAAGGTCACGGACGGGCTGGCGGAGATCGACATCACCGCGCTCGTCGGCGACGAGAAGGTCCTCGGCCGGTCCAGGGCGGTCGTGCGCGTCCAGTGAGAACCCACGTACCCCTGGCTGACTTCACCACCCTGCGGATCGGCGGGCTGGCCGACAAGCTCGTCGAAGTCACCACCGAGGACGACCTGGTCACCGCGGTCCGCGACGCCGACGCCGCCGGGGAGCCGGTGCTTCTGCTGTCCGGCGGTAGCAATGTCGTGATCGGCGACGACGGCTTCCGCGGGACCGTGATCAAGATCGCGACGCGCGGCATCCGTGTGGACGCGGACATGTGCTCCGGCGCCATGGTCAACATCGCGGCCGGCGAGGACTGGGATGGAGTCGTCCAGCGCGCGATCGCGGAGGAGTGGAGCGGGCTGGAGTCGATGTCCGGCATCCCCGGGCTGACCGGGTCAACGCCCGTACAGAACGTCGGCGCCTACGGCCACGAGGTCGCCGAGACGATCGCGTCCGTCCGGGTCTGGGACCGGGTCGCCAACGAGGTCCGGACGATCTTCGCCGCGGACTGTGGGTTCAGCTACCGCAACTCCCGCTTCAAGGCCGACCCGAGTCGCTACGTCGTACTCGAGGTCGGCTTCCAGCTGAAGCTCGGTGACCTGTCGGCTCCCATCGGCTATGCCGAACTCGCGCGGGTGCTTGAGGTCGAGCCGGGGTCGCGCGCGCCGATGACCGCGGTCCGCGAGGCCGTCCTCACGTTGCGCCGCAGCAAGGGCATGGTCCTGGATCCGTCCGACCACGACACGTGGAGCGCGGGTTCCTTCTTCACCAACCCCATCCTCGACACCGCCGCCGAGGTCCCCGCCGGCGCCCCCCAATGGCCCCAGCCCGACGGCCGAGTCAAAACCAGCGCCGCCTGGCTGATCGAACACGCCGGCATCTCCAAAGGCTTCGCCCTGGGCGCCGCCGCGGTCTCGACCAAGCACACGCTGGCCCTGACCAACCGAGGCCAGGCCACCGCCAAGGAACTCCTCTCCCTGGCCGCCCACGTCCGCGCCCAGGTCCAGCAGGCCTTCGCCATAACCCTGATAAACGAACCAGTCCTAGTGAACTGCACCCTCTGAGGTCCTAAGGACAGGAGGTAGTGCCGGTCGGGCTGCGTTCCCGGCGTCGCGCGAGCCTGGACTGCCCGGTCGGGGCGGACTACCTCCTGTCGTTAGCGCACCTGTGGATAACGCCCGTCACGATCTCCGCCAATTCGGCAAGATCCTTGGGTGGCATCCGTCGTCGAAGTCTTGGCCCGCCTGGGCGGTTCGGCGACCTCAGCCGAGCTGGCCAGGGCGACGACTCGGGCGGCTTTGAAGGCGGCGGTTGAGCAAGGTGAGGTCGAGCGACTTACCCGTGGTATCTACGGACTGCCGATCCTCGGCGCGGACAAGATGGCCGCGATCGCCTATGACGGCGTCGTTTCGCATCTGAGCGCCGCGGTCGCCTGGAAACTGCCGTTGCTTGTTCGGCCGGAGAAGCCGCACATCACGGTCCCGGTGAAGCGTCGGCCCCGCCCTGGCCGGCCGGTCGTCATGCACTGGGCGGCCGTCTCCTCTGCCGAGCGGATCGGTCGGATGACCTCGTTGCTGCGAACGGTGCTCGACTGCGCGCGGATCCTGCCGTTCGGTGAGGCGCTCGCCGTGGCCGACGCTGCCCTCGCGACCGGCCAGTTGAGTCGAGACGAACTGGAAGCAGCAGCCACCGCAATGCGCGGACCAGGCCGTCCGAACGCACTACGGATTGCCGCGGCGGCGATCGACCGTTCCGAGAGCTTCTTGGAGTCGATGCTGCGGAGTTTGCTGATCGCTGAACGGATTGACGGCTTCGAGCCGCAGTTGCTGGTGGACACCGGCGGCACCCTGGCCAGGGTCGACCTGGGGTATCGCTCGGCACAGGTCGCCCTGGAGGCAGAGGGGTACGAGTTCCACGGCTCGGCCGGCGACTTTGCCGCCGACTGCAGACGGTACGACGACTTGGTCGCCGCCGGCTGGTTGGTCCTCCGATTCACCTACCAACAGGTCCTCGGCGACCCGCGGTGGGTGGTTGAAACGGTCCGCAGCGCGGTGGCCCAGCGATCGCCGGCAGCTAACGACAGGAGGTAGTCGCGGTTCCGCGGCTGGGTGTCGTGGACGCGAGCCTGCTGGTGGTGGCTGCGAGGCACTACCTCCTGTCGTTAGCCACGACCCTCTCTGAAAAAGATTTGCACTTGGGGTTCACAAGAGGCGGCTGGGTCGCTAATCTTTTGCGCAGTCTGGTGGGAGGTGGGTTGTGAGGCGCAAAAGATTTTCGCGGCGTGAGGTGCTCGCGGGGCTTGGTGCGGTGGGTGCGGCGGCGGTGGTGCCGGGGTGTTCTGGTGGTGGGGCGCGGTCGAACGTGCTGCAGGTGTGGGGCGGGGTGCCGGCGGCGTCCGGGCCGGGTGATGTGGTGAAGGCGTTCCAGCAGCAGTTCCCGCACTACAAGGTGAACTACACCCGGTTCGTCAACGACGCCCGCGGCAACCTGAAGCTGGACACCGCGCTCCAAGGCGGCCTCGACATCGACGTGTACTTCACCTACTCGCAGGCCTCGATGGCACTGCGAGCAGGATCCGGGCTCGCGGCCGACCTGACCGACCGAGTCAGCCAGGACCCCGACCTGAAGCCGTTCCTCGACACCGTCGAACCCCGGGTGTACGCCGAGAACGGCAAGATCAAGGCCCTAGCCACGGCCCGCGAACCGAACTTCGTCCTGTTCAACGAGAAGCTCCGCCAGCAGGCCGGCGTCGACCTCCCGCAGCAGTGGACGATCGACGACTTCCGCGCCACGGCCCGCAAGCTGACGACCAAGGACACGATCGGTGCGTACGCCGTCCCGGACGTCGCCCGGATCGCCCTCGGCCCCAACTACTGGTACGCCGGCGACCACTCGAACTTCGGTGATCCGCACTTCGAGCAAGGCTTCCGCCTCGGTCGGGAGATGATCGCCGAGGGGTCCGCGTTCCCGCAGACCGAGGTGCTCGCGCGGCACCTGGACGCCTACCAGCAGAACTCGTTCCTCGGCGCGGAGTTCCATCTCTGGCCGACGGCACCGTTCAACCTGCGCTACCTGTACGACCCGAAGAAGTACCCGCACGACTTCAAGGTCTCGTTCGCCCCGACGCCGACCGTCGACGGCAAGGACTGGAACGGCGGCAGCTACAGCAACTTCATCATGATCAACCCGCAGTCGCCGAAGTTCGAGGCGGCCTGGGCGTTCGCGAAGTTCTGGCTGACCGCCGGCTCCACGCCGATGCTCAAGGGCGGCAAGTTGCCCACCCTCGAGAACGTCACCGACGACCAGGTGATCACCGGCATGCTCGGCAAGGAGCCGGAGAAGTACTTCGACGTCGAATCGTTCCAGCGGGTCGTCCTGGACGCGAAGCCCAAGCTCGCGACCGACACCCGGCTGACCGGCTTCCCCGAGATCAGCCTCGCCGTGAAGCAGCAGCGCGACCTGTGCCTGCTCGGCGAGAAGGACCCCGGCGCAGCGATCCGTGAGGTACGCCGGGTTGCCGACGCCGCGATCGCCCGCAACCAAAGGAGGCCCTGATGGCTACCGCAACCGTCGCCACGGCCGCCGCGGTCCGGACCGAGAAGGCGCCGGGAATCAAGCCCCGCGGCTGGATCGGGTTCCTCTTCATCGCGCCCAACCTGCTCGGCGTGATCGCGTTCACCCTGATCCCGCTGATCAGCGTGATCGTGCTCGCCTTCACCGACTGGAACCTGGTCTCCGGTCTGGGCGGCATCACCTTCAACGGCCTCGACAACTTCGTCGCCATCGCCCGTGACCCCGGCTTCTGGCGAGCCGTCGGTCTGACCTTGGTGTACGTCGGTGTCTCCGTCCCACTGACCGTCGTACTCGGGCTCGCCCTCGGCATTGCGCTCAACCGGCCGTTGCCGGGTCGCGCCGTACTGCGGGCCATCTTCTTCCTGCCGTACATCGTCAACGTGGTCGCGATCGGCATGACCTGGTTGATGTTGATGAACCCGAAGGCCGGGCTGGTCAATCAGGTGCTCGACGTCTTCGGCATCCAGCCGGCCTGGTTCGCGTCGTCGCACTGGGCGCTGCCTGCGCTGATCGTGATGGCGGTCTGGGGTGGTGTCGGCTACTGCTCGCTGATCTACCTGTCCGCGCTGCAGGACGCACCCCGGCAGCTGTACGAAGCGGCCGACATCGACGGCGCGTCGGCCTGGGCCAAGTTTCGCGTGATCACCTGGCCATCGTTGCTGCCGACAACGACCTTCCTGCTGGTCACGCTGATCATCGGGGCCTCGCAGGGCTTCGGCCTGATCGCGCTGATCACCGCCGGTGGTCCGGGCGACGCGACCACGACGATTTCCTACTACATGTACCAAACAGGCTTCCAGTTCTACCGGTTCGGCTACGCGTCGGCGATCGGCCTGGTGACGTTCATCGGCGTACTCGCGCTGACCCTGGTGACCTGGCGCGCGCAGCGAGGAAGGGCACTCCATGACTAACCGCAGCAAGTGGTACTGGGGCATCCCGCTGTGGATCCTCGCGATCGCCTTCCTCGCGCCGTTCGCGTGGATGATCTCGACCGCGCTGAAGCCGGATGTCGACGCCTACAAGATCCCGATGCAGTGGATCCCGAATCCGTTCCAGTGGGACAACTTCAGCACTGTGCTGAGCGGCGCGACCTCGGTGCTCCCGGCGTTCGGTCGCTCGGTCTTCGTCGCCGTACTGCGAGTTGCCGGTGAACTGATCACCGCGACGATGGCCGGCTACGCCTTCGCCCGGATGTCGTTCAAAGGCCGGGACAAGTTGTTCCTGCTGTACCTGGCGACCGCGATCATCCCGGCGCAGTTGCTGCTGGTGCCGCGGTTCATCTACTTCCAGAAGCTCGGGCTGTACGACACGTTGTGGGCATTGATCCTGCCCGGCATGTTCACCGTGCTCGGGACCTTCCTGATGCGGCAGTTCTTCATCAGCCAGCCGGCCGAGTTCGCCGAGGCGGCCCGGATGGACGGCGCGAACGAGTGGCGCGTGTTCACCCGGATCTACTTGCCGTTGGCAACACCGGTGATGAGTGCCCTCGGCATCCTCGCGTTCGTCTGGTCCTGGAACGACTACGAGACCCCGCTGGTGCTGATCAGCAACCCGGATCGCTACACACTGCCGCTCAGCCTGACCAACTTCGTCGACGAACAGGGCCAGATCGCACCCGGCCTGACCATGGCCGCCTCGGTGATCTCGATCGTGCCGGTGCTGATCGTGTTCGTCGTCCTGCAACGCCGGTTCATCGCCGCTATGACTCACACAGGGATCAAATAAATGCAGAACGTCTCAGGTGTCTTCCCGCATCTCGCCCAGATCGGCGACTTCGGTCCGCCGCGCAGCGAGCTCGGCGTCGGTTCGCTGATGCCGTGGAACGGGAAGCTCTACGTCCAGAACTACAACTCCCACAAGGCCAGGTCCGGGGCCGGCGTCAGCCTCCGCCGGGTCGACGCCGACCTCTCGATGGAGGTCGTCGCCGAGACGCTAGGTGTCGACGGCACCTATACGAACCGCTTCGTGCACTTCCCGACATCCAAGCTGGTCCTGGGTCCGCATGTGATCGACGAGGACCACAAGATCGTCACGATCCCCGAGCTGCAGCCGCTCCGGGTCTGCGGTACGGCGCGGCACCTGACGAAACCGGATACGCACGTCTATGTGCTCGCGATGGAAGGCGAGTTGTTCGAGCTCGACCTCACGACGTACGAATGCACGCAGCTCTTCGACCTCAACGACGAGCTCCGCACCGACGGCGAGATGGAGGTCCACTACAAGGACTGCTACACGTCGTTCGGCCGGCTGGTCGTGTGTTCGAACGAGTACGCCGAGCCTGAGTGGGCCGGCGTACGGTCGCGCGGACGACTGGCGGAGTACGACGGTTCGTCCTGGAAGGTGCTGCGGGAGGACCCGTTCACCGCGATCGGTGGCCGGCACGAGTTCGGCGGGACGATCTTCGCGACCGGCTGGGATCGGGCGTCGGCGATCCTCGAGGTGTTCACCGAGGCCGACCAGAAGTGGACGCGGTACCGGCTGCCGAAGGCGTCGCACTGCTTCGATCACAAGTGGCAGACCGAGTGGCCGCGGATCCGTGAGGTCGAGCACGAGCGCCTGCTGATGGACCATCACGGGATGTTCTACGAGCTCTCGCCGTGGGCGTACGGCGGACGCATCTGGGGCGTACGGCCGATCTCGACGCATCTGTGGGTGCTCGGCGACTTCTGCTCGTGGCGCGGGATGCTCGTCGCCGGGGCGGACAACGCGTCGCCGAGTCATGGGCTGAACCCGACGACGGCCGAACCGCAGTCCGGATTGTGGTTCGGGAAGACGGACGATCTGTGGAGCTTCGGGAAGCCGGCCGGGTGGGGCGGACCGTGGTGGGAGACGCCGGTGACCGCCGGTGAGCCGTCGGATCCGTACCTGATGACGGGCTTCGACGGGAAGTGCGTGCACCTGGAGAACTTCTCGGACCAGCCGATGACGATCACCGTGGAGATCGACTTCCATGGACACGGGCGGTTCGGGGCGGTCACGTCGTTGACGGTCGAGCCTGGACAGATCGCGACCCATGTCTTCCCGCCCGGGTTCAGTGCGCATTGGGTGCGGGTGGTGAGCGATACCGACGGTGTGGCGAGTGCCCAGTTCGTCTATACGTGATGATCGCGGGGTGGCAGACAACATGGAGAGAGCGGACAGTCCTAGCCCGTTGCAGCTGGTCAAGCGGGCGCAACCGGAGCTGAACGGTGCGATGCAGCGGGTCGCCGAGTACATCCTGGCGAACCCGGACGAGGTCGCGCGCGGGTCGATCACCAAGCTGGCCGAGGCTGCGCAGACCTCCGCCGCGACGGTGACGCGGCTGTCCACTCACCTCGGCTTCGCCGGCTACCCGGCGCTGCGGGCCGCGCTGGCGATGGAGGTCGGCCGCGGCCTGGAGGCCGGCTGGGCGAGTGACATCGGGATGGCGATCGGCCCGGCGGATCCACCCGAGCAGGTGCTGAACGTACTGGCGTCAACCCAGGCCAACGCACTCCGCAACGCACTGGCTGCCATCGACCTGACCGAGGCCACGCGGGTCGCGGATGCGATTGCGGGCGCTCGCCGTACGCATATCTATGGCGAGTGGGGGGACGCGATTCCGGCGCGGGAGCTCTACATCCGGCTGCTGCGGATCGGGATCCCGGTGTGGTTCTTCGACGGGCCGCAGTCGTCGCAGATCGGGGCGGGGTTGCTCGGGGCTGGTGACGTGGCGTTGACCGTGACTCGGTCCGGCACCGATCCGACCACGCTCGAGTTCGTCCGGCGGGCGGCCGACGAGGGAGCGCTGACGGTCGCGATCACGGGCATGGTCGATTCGCCGATCGGGCGGTTGGCCGACGTGACTTTCGATACGGGTACGCCGAACGGCCGCACCTGGACCGAGTTCTTCGCGGGCCGAGCGAGCGACGTACTGACAGCCGGTCTGCTCTTTGTGCTGGTCGCCCAGCGCGTCCCCGACCACCTCACCGCCAACCACCCGAACGGCCCAGGCCAGCCCGTCGTCCACCCAGACTCCGAACTCCAGCCACCAACCGTCATCCATCCAGATACCCCTTCGTAGAACGTGACGCCCTCCTGAAAGGTCTTGTGTATGCAGCAGCTCGAGGTCCGGACCGATCTGACCGTTGTCGGCGGCGGGCTCGCCGGGATCTGTGCGGCGATCGGCGCCGCGCGGCAGGGGAGCACGGTCGCGCTGGTGCAGAACCGGCCGGTCCTCGGCGGCAACTCCTCCAGCGAGGTGCGGGTGTGGGTGTGCGGGGCGACCGCGCATGGGACCCAGAGCTTCGCCCGGGAGACCGGGATCATGGGCGAGCTGTTCGTCGAGAACCAGTACCGCAATCCGCTCGGGAACCCGTACTACTGGGACCTCGTGCTGCTGGAAGCGGTACGCGCGGAACCTCTGATCTCGCTCTACCTGAACACCGATGTGCGGACGGTCGAGGCAGGCGACGGGGTGATCCAATCGGTCACCGGGTGGCAGATGGGATCCGAGAAGGAGATCCGCTTCGTGAGCCCGGTCTTCGCGGACTGTTCCGGCGACGGGCTGGTCGGGGTGCTCGCGGGCGCCGACTACCGGACCGGGCGCGAGCCGAGGTCTCTTTACGGCGAGTCGTGGGCTCCCGAGATTCCGGATGGGAACACGCTCGGCAGCACGATCCTCTTCTATACCAAGGATGCCGGGGAGCCGGTGCGGTTCGTGCCGCCGTCGTTCGCGCGCGACATCACCGAGACCGCGATCCCTGCCCGCCGAATCATCCGGTCCGACCTGAACGGGTGTGCCTACTGGTGGATCGAGTGGGGCGGCGAGCTCGACGTCGTCGATGACAACGAGCGGATCCGGGACGAACTGCAGGGCGTGGTGTACGGGATCTGGGACTACATCAAGAACTCGGGTCAGTTCGACGCGGACACGTTGACGTTGGAGTGGATCGGGTCGGTGCCGGGCAAGCGCGAGTACCGGCGGTTCCTCGGGGATCACGTGCTGACGCAGCACGACGTACTCGAGCAGACCCTGTTCGACGATCGGGTTGCCTTCGGTGGTTGGTCGATCGACCTGCACCCGCCCGGTGGGGTCTATGCGGCCGAGCGCGGATCGAAGCACTGGCATCCGGACGGGAACTATCACATCCCGCTGCGCTCCCTGTACTCGCGGAACGTACAGAACCTGTGGATGGCCGGGCGCAACATCAGCGCGAGCCACGTGGCCTTCGGTACGACGCGGGTGATGGCGACCTGTGCTGTCCTGGGTGAGGCGGTCGGGATCGGGGCTGCTGTTGCCCTGCGCAATGGACTGACGCCGCGCGAGCTGGCCCGGGATCGCTTCGACCTGATGCGGCAGGCTTTGACCCGCTCCGACGCGTCCGTCCTGGGGCTCGTCGACAACGACCCGGCGAACCTCGCCCTGACTGCTTCCGTCACGGCCTCGTCGACGCTGACCCGGCCGGCCGTCGAGGTCTCGTCGGGGACGTTGCCGTTGACAACCGACATCGCGATGGTCGTCCCGATTGATCCGTCCTTGGATGGCTTTGAGTTGTTGGTCGACTCCAGCGGTGGCACGTTGACCGTCGAACTGCATGATCCGGTGAAGCCGCAGAACTACCTGCCGGCCGCGCTCGTCGACTCCTGCACGGTGGAGGTCCCGGCCGGCGAGAAGCGGTGGATCCACGTGCCGTTGAGCTGGCGGCCGGAGCAGCCCGGCAACGGCATCGTCGTACTCCGGCAGACCCCTGCGATCTCGGTTCACACCGCGGCGACCGCACTGCCCGGGATGATCTACTTCGCCCACCGCGAGCCGGCTCCTGATGAGCAGTGGACCGAGCAGTTCCGCGCCTGGAAGCACATCCTGCCGCGGGCCGGTCTGTGCCTCCGGCTCGGTGAGACCTCGGCGTACTCCCCGTCGAAGGTGCTCGGCGGCTACGCGCGCCCGTACGGCGGCCCGAACCTCTGGTCCTCCGAGGACCTCGCGTGGGACCCCGAGCCGTGGATCGAACTCAGCTGGTCGAATCCGGTCTCGCTGTCCCAGGTGACCGTCATCCTCGACGACGACGTCCAGGAAGACCTCATCAACCTCCACCACCACCGCACCCCCTTCGAGGCCATCCCCACCCTCGTCTCCGACTACACCCTCGAAGCCCGCAACGGCGACACACCCTGGCACCCCATCGCCACCATCACCGCCAACCACCAACGCACCCGCCACCACCACCTCCCCACCCCCTTCGAAGCCACCCACCTCCGCCTAACCACCCAATCCACCAACGGCACCCCCCGCGCCCACATAACCGCCATCCGCACCTACGGAAGCTGATCGACTGTGGCGTCCTGCAGGGTGATCGTGTGGGTGGGGGTCCAGTGGTAGAGGTGGTGGGTTCTGGTTAGGGATAGGAGGGTGAGGGTGTTGATGGAGAGGGCGGTTGAGGTGTCGGGGTGGGCTAGGAGGCGGGTGGCGATGGGGGCCGCCGGGCCGGTGTGGTTGCTGTAGGCAAGGGAGATGTGGGGGTTGAGTTCGGGGAGTTCTGGGACGGCGTCGTCGCCCCAGACGTCGGTGATCGCGGCGCGGGTGAGGTCGCGGAGGTGCTGGAGTGGCTCGATCGGACGGACCGGGAGTTGGAGGGATTCCGGGTCGAGGACGGCGGGACCGACGGTGACGGGGATGGGGCCGAGGCCGGTGACGCGGAGGCGGGTCGCGTCGATGATGGCGGCCAGGTCCGCGTCGGGCACCCGGTCGGCGAAGCCGATGCCCTGCACGGTGAGGTGCAGCCACTCCAGCGGGACTGGCGTGAACCCCGGGAGCTCGCGTAGCAGATCGGCGTACGACGCTTGTAGCGCAGCGATCTCGGGTCGGTCGCCGAACGTGAGGTGCCAGGTATAGAAGGAACGGTCGGGGCGCCAGCCGGGACGCCAGTACCAGTGGTCACGGACTTCTTCGAACATCGGCGGTTGGTCCTCTCACTTACTCGGGGTGGCCCGGCTGGCGGGGTGACGGGTGAAGACCCGGATCGCGTCGTGCAGGGCGCGGGCCTTCGGGTCGTTGGCGTGTTTGCTCATCCGGGTCAGGGCGGCGACCTCGCTGATCCGGTGGATCAGTGGGCGGACCCGGTACTCGACCGGGGTGTTCAGGACGACGGCGACGGCCTCGGTCGCGCCGTCGAGCTCACCGAGATGCAGGTGGGCCTTGGCCTGCTGGAGCCTGACCATGCGTTCGGAGCCGAAGTTGCGGGCCGCGTACGGCGAGGCTTCGAACTGCGCGATCCCCCGATCGGCGTGCGCCAGCGTGAGCTTGGCGTCGCTGAGCGCCAGGTGTGCGTCGGACCAGATGCCCTCGGCGCGTTCCGGCGTACAGAGGAAGGGACCGCCGAGCTCGGCGACGTCGGTGCGAACCGTGGTGCGCTTGGCGATCGTGAGCGCTTCCCGGGCCTCCGCGTGCCGTCCCGACCGGGCCAGGTCGACCGCCACCACGCTGGCGAGGAAGAGCGTGGAGCTCCCCGTCGCGTACCTGAGCCCGTCCTCGGCGTACGTCGTCGCCCGGTCGAAATCGTCCTGCCAGAACGCGGCCGTGTGCTGCGTCGCACGGACCCACGCACGCAGGTCGTCGCGGTCGGCCGCCTCGGCGCAGGCCCAGGCCGTCCGGGTGTGGTTCTCGGCGACGTCCGGGCGGCCGAGGTCCACCGAGATCCAGGCGAGCAGGTTCAGTGCCCAGCCGGCCGCGGCGTACAGGTGGCGGGTCTGGTTCGGGGCCTGCCGTCCGGCCAGCAGCCGGAAGGCGCGGTCGCGGATCGCCCGGCCGCGGACATACAGCGGTTTGGTCGGGGTGCGGAGGTAGGCCTGGCTGATCCGGAGGATGTCGGCGTGCAGTTGCTCGACGGTGAGGTCGCCGACGTTCGACTCCTCGGCGAGGGCGAGCTGCGCGACCGACTCGTCACCGGCCTGCACCAGGTCGTCCTCGAGGTCGATCACCGAACTCACACCCGGCTCGGGATCGACGACACCGAGGCCGCCGGGTGGGACGAACCCCAGGTCGCTGTCGTCGGCGACGTTCAGCACGAACCGGAGACCGGACCGGTACGCCGCGCCGGGCCAGCGCACCGCGCCGCGTTCGAGCTTGGCGATGTAGTGCCCGTCGAGTTCGTACTTCGTCTCGGTCGTCTCCCACAGCCAGGTGCAGACCGCTTCCGCGAGCTCGGCCCGGGACATCTGCTCACCGGGCGCGCGCCGCGACGGCGTCCGCTCCCGTGCGACTCGCAGTAGTTCATTGGGCTCTGGCATGCCGGTAACTGTAGGTGCGCGAACACCGTCTGCGACCCCGAAGACAGGGCCTGTGGATGATCTGCCCCAAGCTGCCCCGAGATGCCCCGCCCTGCCCCGGATCTTCCGCTGTGGAAGGGTTTTCCAGCCACCTCGCGCACCGGCTGAAGGCCGGATCGGGGCAGATCGCGGGCCGAAGGGTGCTCGCTGAGCGTGAAGGCGCGGGGCAGATGCGGGCAGACCGGGGCAACCCGGGGCAGATCCACCTCGATCGGCCCACCCCGGCCAGATACGAGCCGATCAGCGGGCCGGGGCAGACGCGGGCTGATCAACGACGGACCGGGGCAGGGTGTGAGTGGATTGGGCTGGTTGGCACGTCTTCGGCGGGCGATGTCCTGGCTGGGGGACTGGGACTTTTAGGGTGGGGAGATGCCCGAGGAAGCGGTCACAACGTTGCGAGCCGAACTTGACCACTTCGAGCAACCCGAAGAGGCGCTTGCTCTGCTGGAGGTGTTCCTCGAGGTTGCCCGCCCCTGGCTGGGCGCGGTGGTCCTGGATCCCGTCGGCCTGCGACTACCCGAGCAGCTGGCCATCGACCGCAAGGTCGTCCTCGACCTGATCGAAGCCATCGAGAACGAGCCCCGCTCGAACGGCCGCATCGTGGAACGACCCTTCGACCTGGAGGACGACCAGGCCCGCTGGGACTACGTCCGCCTCGCCTACAGCTCCCGCCAGGCAACCGTCTGGAGCCCTCGCCAACGCACCACCTACTTCGAGGTCACCCACCATCACAAAGCGACCTACTGGCTCCCTGACTCCCTCAAAGCCATCTACTTCGAGGCCCTGACCGCCAAGGGCTGGTTCATCCCCACCGACTGGCTGACCGCCGTCCCCAAACGCCCCAAGCCCTGGTGGAAACGCGGCGGCAGCTAGCCGAACCTCTCAGCTGATGGCTGGAAGGCGGGACAGGGCTTGGGCTACGGCGGATTGGATGTCGGCGTCGTTCCAGGAGCGGTCGGTCATGGTGCCGGAGAGGTAGGCGTCGTACGCGGCGAGGTCCAGGTGGCCGTGGCCGCAGAGGGCGGTGAGGATGACCTTTTCCTCGCCGGATTCCTTGCAGCGTTGGGCTTCCTCGATCGCGGCGGCCAGGGCGTGGGTCGGCTCGGGGGCGGGGACGATGCCCTCGGTGCGGGCGAACTGGAGGCCGGCGGCGAAGCACTCGGACTGCGGTTTCGCGATCGCCTCGATCTCGCCGGTCTCGTAGAGGTGGCTGATCAGCGGGCTCATCCCGTGGTACCGCAGGCCGCCGGCGTGGATCGGGTCGGGGACGAAGTCGTGGCCGAGGGTGTGCATCTTCATCAGTGGCGTCATCCCGATCGTGTCGCCGAAGTCGTACGCGTACGTCCCCTGGGTCAGCGACGGGCACGCGGCCGGCTCGACCGCGCGGACGACCGGGGACATCCGGCCGGCCCACCGCTCCCGCAGGAAGGGGAACGCGAGACCGCCGAAGTTCGACCCACCGCCGGTGCAGCCGACCAGCAGGTCGGGAGTCTCGCCGACCATCGCCAGCTGGATCAGCGCTTCCTCGCCGATGATCGTCTGGTGCATCAGCACGTGGTTGAGCACCGAGCCGAGGGCATAGTGCACCTCGGGATCCTGGACCGCCGCCTCAACCGCCTCACTGATCGCGATGCCGAGCGAGCCGGTGGAGTCCGGATTCTCGGCGAGGATCTTCCGGCCGCCCTCGGTCAGGTCCGACGGGCTCGGGTGCACGGTCGCGCCGAAGATCTCCATCATCGTCCGGCGGTACGGCTTCTGGTCGTACGACGCCCGCACCTGCCAGACCTCGCACTCCAGCCCGTACTGCGCGCACGCGAATGCCAGCGCCGTGCCCCATTGCCCCGCACCGGTCTCGGTTGTGAGCTTCCGGACCCCGGACTTCGCGTTGTAGTACGCCTGCGGTACGGCGGTATTCGGTTTGTGCGAGCCCGCGGGCGAGACGCCTTCGTACTTGTAGTAGATCCGCGCCGGTGTGTCGAGCGCCTTCTCCAGCCGATGCGCCCGGTATAGCGGACTGGGCCGCCACAACCGGTACACATCGAGGACCTCGCCGGGGATGTCGACGTACTGCTCCTGGGAGACCTCTTGCATGATCAGGTCCATCGGGAAGAGTGGCGCGAGATCGTCCGGCCCGATCGGTTGCCCGGTCCCCGGGTGCAGCACCGGCGGCGGGGGCGTCGGCAGATCGTGCAACACGTTGTACCAACGGGTCGGCAGCTCGTCCTCTGGCAGCAGGATCTTCGTCGGCATCATGCACGCAAAACTAGGCCCACCCCAGACACCCCGACAATGCCCTGCTCAGGAACTCAGTCCGCACTTATTCTGCCCAGGTCAAACGATCGACCACCGGACCGCGGACCCGATAGACGACATCCGACGGCTGCCCGAGCTGCAAGGCATCCACTACGCCCAGCTGCTTCAACAGCATCCGACCGATCATCTCGTGCGACACCACCAATGGTCGACCGCCGCCAACCTGCGCCAAGGCCCGCCCAGCCCGTGCGTCGGCATCCGCATAGCTCTCGCCCTCAGGAAAGCGAAAGCCGTACTTGTCCCGAACCCGCGCCGCACGCTGCCCCGGCCACCGCGCGTCGATCTCCGCGGACGTGAGCCCGGACCACGCGCCATGCGAGATCTCAGCCAGGTCGTCGAGCACCTGCACCGGCAGTCCGAGCGCCTCCCCGAGGATCTCGGCTGTCCGGCGAGCTCGCCCCAACGGACTCGTGAATACAGAGTCGACCCGCTCGTCGAGGAGCAGGTCCGCGTTCCGGCGGGCCTGAAGCAGGCCCAGTGCGGTCAGCGGTGAGTCCAGCCGACCTTGGCGGCGGCCCTCGACGTTCCACTCGGTCTGACCGTGGCGGGCCAGATAGATGACGTCGAACGTCACGCCGGGACGCTGGCTGGGGTGGTGGCGCCGAGCCAGGCATCGATGTCGGCCAACAACGACTTTTGGATCTCGGGTGGAGCGGTGGAAGCCAGGACTGAGCCCCGGGCCAGGTCGGCCAGTTCTGCGTCGGTGAAGCCGTGCACCGACCGAGCTGTCTCGTACTGCTCGGCCAGGCGGGAGCCGAACAACAACGGGTCGTCGGCGCCGAGCGCGATGCGGGCGCCGGCCTCATAGAGCTGTCGGAGCGGCACGTCCTCGATGCTGCGGTAGACGCCGAGTGACACGTTGGAAGCCGGGCAGACCTCCAGTGCGACCTGCGCGTCGACCACTCGCTTCAGAAGGTCCGGATCCTCAACAGAACGCACCCCATGACCGATCCGGCCGGCCCCGAGCTCGTCCAGGCAGGTCCGCACGGTCGCCGGACCGCACAGCTCACCACCGTGCGGTGTAGAGAGCAGTCCGGCGTTCCGAGCGATCCGGAAGGCCGGCGCGAACTCGGACGTCGTCCCGCGGCGCTCGTCGTTCGACAGCCCGAACCCGACCACACCGCGACCGACGTACTGCGCCGCGAGCCGCGCCAGCGTCCGTGCGTCGAGGGGGTGCCGGGTGCGGTTGGCCGCGATGATCACCTGTACGGCGATACCCGTTGAGGCAGCCGCGTCCCGGGCAGCGTCCAGTACCAGGTCGGTGAACTCAGTGATCCCGTGGAACCGGTTCGCATATCCGGACGGGTCGACCTGGATCTCCAGCCAGCGGGAGCCGTCCGCACTGTCGTCCTCGGCCGCCTCCCGGACCAGACGTCGTACGTCGTCCTCCGTGCGCAGGACCGAACGAGCGATGTCATACAGCCGCTGGAACCGGAACCAGCCGCGCTCGTCCGCCGCCGACAACTCCGGCGGCCAATCGGTCCGCAGTGCGTCCGGCAGCCGCACGCCGTGCTTGTCCGCCAGCTCGACCAGCGTGAGGTGCCGCATCGACCCGGAGAAGTGCAGATGCAGGTGTGTCTTGGGCAGCACCCGCAGATCCCGCTGCGTCATTACCGAAGGTTACCGAGCCCCCACCGATCAGCGAAATCAGCTGAGCAACTTCGCGATCCGGCCGACGCCTTCGGCCAGGTCCGCGTCGCCGAGCGCGTAGGAGAGCCGCAGGTACCCAGGAGCCCCGAAGGCCTCGCCCGGAACCACCGCGACCTCGGCCTCCTCCAGGATGACCTCGGCCAGCTCCGCGGACGTCGTCGGCGTACGTCCGCCGATCTCGCGACCGAGCACGCCCTTGACCGACGGATACGCGTAGAACGCGCCGGTCGGCTCGGGGCACTCCACACCCGGGATCTCGTTGAGAAGACGGACCATGGTCTGCCGACGCCGGTCGAACGCCTGCTTCATCTCCTCGACGGCCGACAAGTCGCCGGACACAGCGGCGATCGCGGCCCGCTGCGCGATGTTGCAGACGTTGGAGGTCTGATGCGACTGCAGGTTGGTCGCAGCCTTGATCACGTCCTTCGGGCCGATCATCCAGCCCACCCGCCAGCCCGTCATCGCGTACGTCTTGGCCACGCCGTTCAGTACGACGGTCTTGTCGGCCAGCTCCGGCACGACCACCGGGATCGAGGTCGACTTGGCCCCGCCGTACGTCAGGTGCTCGTAGATCTCGTCGGTGATCACCCAGAGGTCGTGCTCGAGCGCCCAGCGGCCGATCGCCTCGATCGCCTCCGGGCTGTCCACCGCGCCGGTCGGGTTGGACGGCGAGCAGAACAGCAGGGCCTTGGTCTTCTCGGTCCGGGCCGCCTCGAGCTGCTCGACCGTGACGGAGTAGTTCTGCGACTCGTCGGCGAACACCTCGACCGGCACGCCGCCGGCCAGCTGGATGGTCTCCGGGTACGTCGTCCAGTACGGCGCCGGCAGCAGCACCTCGTCACCCGGGTCGAGCAGGGTCGCGAACGTGTTGTAGACCGCGTGCTTGCCACCGTTCGTGACCAGCACCTGGGCCGGCTCGATCTCGTAGCCGGAGTCACGCCTGGTCTTGTCGGCGATCGCCTGCTTCAGCTCCGGCAGACCGCCGGCCGGGCTGTAGCGGTGGTTCTTCGGATCCCGTGCGGCCGCGACAGCCGCCTCGACGATGTACTCCGGCGTCGGGAAGTCCGGCTCGCCGGCACCGAACCCGATCACCGGGCGTCCGGCCGCCTTGAGGGCCTTGGCCTTGCTGTCCACCGCCAGCGTCGCCGATTCACTGATGGCGCCGATCCGCGCCGAGATCCTGGAACCCATGCCGCCCATCCTGGCACCCGGCCGCCGCCGGAGGCACCGCCGTATCACCAGGTGACGCCGGTACGACGGACGCCGTACGGACCCGGGAACACGCAGGGGGTGTGGTCCGTTGGGACCCGATGAAGGCTGTATGGTTCTGGTCGCGGTACGGCGCCCGATGGGGCTCGTGCGGGTAGGGCCTCAGTTCGACCAGGTGGCTCAGACCCCGTACACTCTTCTAGTCCGGGCGTTGGTGGCCCTGATCCGGCATGCCCGAGATCAGGTTCCGTGCGGCGTCCGGAGGGATTGCAGAGGGCACTAGCTCAACTGGCAGAGCATCGGTCTCCAAAACCGAAGGTTGGGGGTTCAAGTCCCTCGTGCCCTGCAAATCCTGACCGGCGCAGGGCCGGTCAGGCCGCCGCTAGCGAAAGAGGTAGGTCGTGACGGAGACGCGCACCCCGGCACCGTCCGGCGCCGGCAAGCCTGCGGAAGGCAAGCAGCGCAGGGGCCTGCTGCGTTTCTACCGCGAGATCGTCGCCGAACTCCGCAAGGTCGTCTGGCCGACTCGTAAGCAGCTGTCCACCTACTTCGTGGTCGTGCTGACCTTCGTGGTGTTCGTCATCGCGATCGTCTCGGTCCTCGACCTCGCCTTCGGCTGGGCGATGTTCAAGATCTTCGGCTGAGGTTCACAGCCGCCCTGACGCTCCAGCCGCAGGTCCCGGCCTCCGGGCCTGACCGAAGCAAGCCAAGACCCCGATGCACAGATGACGGAGTACAACGTGTCCGAGCGCGACGACGAGGTCCTCGACCTGAAGGACGACTTCGACGTGTCTGCTGACTCCGACGACGTCGAACTCGACTTCGACGAGAACGCCACCGACGATGACGACCTGTTCGCCAACGACGACGACGATGACGACGACCCGTTCGCGGGCCTCGACGACGAGGACGAGGACGACACCGCCGTGGTCGCGGAGGCAACGGAGTACTCCGCCGATGACGAGGCCGAGGAGCCGCCGGCGGACGAGGACGACTCCGACGCGGAGCCGGTCGTGGTGGTAGCGGCCGCCGACGACGCCGAGGCCGCCGAGGTGGTGACCGAGGCCGACGTCGAGGACGCGACCGAGGAACTGGCCGAGGAGACCGCCGAGACCGCGCCGGAGAGCACCGAGGAGGTGCCGGCCCCCGCCGACGAGCTGGTCTTCTCCAGCGCCGACGGTGCCGACTCCGCCGACGAGGACGACGCCGACGAGGAAGCGCTCGCCGCCGCGGCTGCCGCGACCGAGGACGAGGAGCCCGAAGAGCCGGGCGACCCGCTCGAGGAGCTGCGCAGCCGGCTGCGTTCGCAGATCGGCGACTGGTACGTGGTGCACACGTACTCAGGGATGGAGAACCGGGTCAAGGGCAACCTGGAGAACCGGATCAACTCCCTGAACATGGAGGACTACATCTTCGAGATCATCGTGCCGACCGAAGAGGTCGCCGAGATCAAGAACGGGCAGCGCCGGATGGTCAAGCGCACCGTGCTTCCTGGTTACGTGCTGGTCCGGATGGACCTGACCGACGAGTCCTGGTCGACCGTGCGGCACACGCCGTCGGTGACCGGCTTCGTCGGGAACAGCCAGAAGCCTGTCCCGCTCAGCCTCGAAGAGGTGGAGAAGATGCTCGCTCCGGCCGTCGTGGCGGCGGCGGAGCAGGCGGCAGCCGAAGCCGGTGCCGCACCCGCCAAGACCGCGGCCAAGAAGAAGGTCGAGGTCGCCGACTTCGGTGTGGGCGACTCGGTCATGGTGGTCGACGGGCCGTTCGCGACCCTGCACGCCACAGTCACGGAGATCAATGCCGAGGCCCAGCGGATCAAGGCCCTGGTGGAGATCTTCGGCCGGGAGACCCCGGTGGAACTCAGCTTCAACCAGATCCAGAAAGTCTAAGGACCCGAAGAATGCCTCCGAAGAAGAAGATCGCTGCCCTGGTCAAGGTGCAGCTCCAAGCCGGTGCCGCGACGCCGGCACCGCCGGTCGGTACCGCGCTCGGTCCGCACGGCGTCAACATCATGGAGTTCTGCAAGGCGTACAACGCCCAGACCGAATCCATGCGCGGCAACGTCATCCCGGTCGAGATCACGATCTACGAAGACCGTTCCTTCACGTTCGTCACCAAGACGCCGCCGGCGCCGGAGATGATCAAGAAGGCCGCCGGTCTGCAGAAGGGCTCGGCTGTCCCGCACAAGGACAAGGTCGGCAAGATCACCAAGGACCAGGTCCGCGAGATCGCCACCACCAAGATGCCGGACCTGAACGCCCGTGACATCGACGCCGCGATGAAGATCATCGAGGGGACCGCCCGTTCGATGGGCGTCACCGTCGACAAGTAGTCATCCACCAGGTTCACCCCGGTGGACCGGCAGTAGTGGAAGGGCGATGCGATTCGCCCGCCAGAAACCACAACGCGCGAACGATGAACACCGTTCGCCACAGGAGAAGACGTAATGGCACAACGCAGCAAGGCTTACCGCGCAGTCGCGGACAAGATCGACTTCGATCACCTGTACACCCCGCTCGAGGCGATCAAGTTCGCCAAGGAAGCGGCCGGTAGCAAGAAGTTCAACTCCACCATCGACGTCGCGATGCGCCTCGGGGTCGACCCCCGTAAGGCCGACCAGATGGTGCGCGGCACCGTCAACCTTCCGCACGGTACCGGCAAGACGGCACGGGTCCTCGTCTTCGCCACCGGTGACAAGGCTGAGGCCGCGAAGGCCGCCGGCGCCGACTTCGTCGGCGACGACGACATGATCAAGAAGGTGACCGACGGCTGGCTCGACTTCGACGCCGTCGTCGCCACGCCTGACCTGATGGGCAAGGTCGGCCGGCTCGGCCGCGTCCTCGGCCCGCGTGGTCTGATGCCGAACCCGAAGACCGGCACGGTCACCCCGGACGTGACGAAGGCTGTCACCGACATCAAGGGTGGCAAGATCGAGTTTCGGGTCGACCGGCACGCGAACCTGCACTTCATCATCGGCAAGGCGTCGTTCGACGAGGCCCAGCTGGTGGAGAACTACAGCGCCGCGCTGGACGAGATTCTGCGGCTCAAGCCGGCCAGCTCGAAGGGCCGCTACATCAAGAAGACCGTCTTCTCGACCACCATGGGTCCGGGTGTCCAGGTTGACCCCAACCTGACCCGCAACCTGCTCGAGGAGCCGGCCGACGCCTGAGCTACTCAGCTCTGAGAAGCCAGCTTGAGAAGGACCCCCGGGATCTCCCGGGGGTCCTTCTTCGTTTTAGCGGGCGAGGCGTTAGCGCGTGAGCCGTAGCGGCAGATCGCCGGTCTGAACGGTCCAGCCGTCGTCGTGCTCCGCGAGGACAGTGCCCGGCGCGGCCCTCGACTCACCCAGTACGACGTCAGTCCGCGCGATCACGTACGTCGTACCGCCGAGCCGGACCGTGGCTTCGTTGGATGTCACGTTGAGCGCGGCCGCCTTCCGCCGTACGACGGCTGATGGCTCGGTCAGGTCGAGCACGCGCTCCGCATCGGTGAAGAAGGGCGCGTCAGATGCCTGCGCCGGGTCCTGCGGGATGCCGGGGTCGCCGGCCACGAGCTTGGGCACGGCTTCGTCGAGGCAGGCGCGGAGCAGTTCGCCCCAGGACGCCATGATCGCGCTGCCGTTGAGATCCTCGGGAAGTGGCGCGATCCGCTGAGCGAGGATCGAGCCGGTGTCGAACCCGGCCGCGGTCCGGTGCACGCTCGCACCGACCCGCTGGTCACCTTCGTAGATCAGCCGTTGCGGCGTCGGCCCGCGCCCGGCCGGGAGCGGTGACGGGTGACAGTTGATCGCACCGAACTTCGGAATCTCCAGGATCTCGGCCGGGATCAACCGCGGGAACGCCGCCGAGATGATCACGTCCGGCCGCAGAGCGTCGATCACCGACGCGGCCACGGTCCGCAGCTTGCGCGTGATCAGCACGTTCATGCCTTCCGGCAACTCGGTCACCATCGGCGCGCTGGCGCCGTACCTCCCGGCGTCGGGAACTGTCACCACCAACACGAGCTCGTGTCCGTTGCGCTCGGCAAACTCGTGCACCAGCCTGAAACCGGGCATGAACGCGTTCAGCCCGACAATCCGCAAACCCTCCATGCCGTGAGATACGCCCATCACGCCTCCATGGTTCCCCCGAAACAAGCCACCGGGCTGCCGACTCCTTCCATCCCAACCCGTCGATCAGCTAGGGACGATGAGGTCCGGGGTGAGGGAGCCAGGCGTCGGGTGACCGACGAGGCAGAGGGTGTGGTCCAGCTCTTCGGCCAGATCGGTGAGGAGGCGGGTGACACCGGCGGAGGAGTCCACGGTGAGGGCCCAGAGTGCGGGGCGGCCGACGAAGACGGCGCGGGCGCCCAAGGCGAGCGCGGTGAGGACGTGTTCGCCGCGGCGGATGCCGCCGTCGACGTAGACCTCGGTGCCGGTCCCGACCAGCGCCTCGGCGACCTCGGGGAGGGCCCGGGCGGTCGGGATCGAGCCGTCGAGCTGGCGGCCGCCGTGGTTCGACACGATGACGCCCGCGGCGCCCGCGTCCGCGCACCGCTTGGCGTCGTCACCGCGCAGGACGCCCTTCACCACCACCGGCAGACCGGTGCGCTCGGCCAGCCAGCCGATGCTGTCGGGGCTCAGGTCATCGGCCTTGTCCAGGTCGTCGTCACTCCAGTCGCCCTCGGGCAGGTTGGCCAGAAACTGACCGGGCTGGGACAGCTCCCAGACCGTCTGACCGTCGTCTTCCTTCCGGCCGACGACCGGGGTGTCGACGGTAAGCACGATCGCCCGCGCCCCACCCTCGACCGCGGCGTCGAGCATCCGCTCGGTGATGGTGCGGTTCCGCAGGATGTAGATCTGCAGCCACCACGGCACTCCGGCCGCGCCGAACTCGGCGAACCTCGTCCCGGCGTTGCTGGAGACCCCGAGCACCGACTTCGCCGCGAGTACGCCGCGCGCCATCGCGATCTCGCCGTCCGGGTCGGCCATCCGCTGCATCGTCGACGGTGCGACCAGGATCGGTGCGTCGACCGGCGTACCGAGGACGGTGGTGCTCAGGTCGATCGAGGAGACGTCGTTCAGCACCCGCGGCCGGAACCGGTACGCCGACCAGGCCGCCACCGCCTCGCCGACACTGACCCCACCGGCCGAGCCCTGCCGAAAGTATCGGTGCACGGCCTCCGGCAACTTCTCGGCGGCCGCGGCTTCAAGAGTGTCGATCCATCGCATGCCGCCCATGGTTGCATCGCTTCGCTCGCTGGTCCCGCGAAATAAGTTGAGGCATTGAGTAAAGTGGTGGGTATGAAGCGGTACGGGCAGCGATTTCTGCGCCCCGGGCGGCACGACAGTGCTGACGGGGTGAGGTGCTGCTGCGCTCTCTCCTGATCTGACTGCGGCCGGCCGGGGTGGATTCCTCGTCGAGACCGCTACCTGGAGAGAGACCCATGTCTGTTCTTACTACTGCTGAACTTCACGCTGCCCTGGCCCTTCGTGACCTCACCGACCCGGCTCAGGGCCCGCACGCCATCCAGTTGATCGTCGACTCCGTGCGTACGGCGCTCGCCACGACCTGGCCCTATACGGAGATCTGGACCCGGCGCGACCATCCCGTGGTCTCGCTGGCCGACAACTACGACAATCTCGGGTACGCCGGTGACGCGGTGACCCGGGAGGAGCGCTACACCCGGTACGCGTCGGAGACCGAGGTACTGCGAAGTCACACGTCGGCGATGATCCCGCCGGCCCTGCGGGAACTCGCGGCATCCGAGTCGTCCGACGTACTGATGGTCTGCGCGGGGATCACCTATCGCCGTGACTCGGTCGACTGGCAGCACACCGGTACGCCGCATCAGCTCGACCTGTGGCGGATCAGCCGGAACGTCACGCTGGGCGAGCCGGAGCTGGAGGACCTGATCGCTCGCCTCGTCGACACCTTGCTGCCTGGGCAGCAGTACCGGACGGTGCCGGCGGTTCACCCTTATACGATCCACGGCCGACAGGTCGACGTATTGCTGGACGATCAGTGGATCGAGATCGGTGAGTGTGGTGTCGCCGCGCCGCATGTGCTCCGGTTGGCCGGGCTGGACGACAGCTGGACCGGACTGGCGCTGGGGTCGGGGCTCGATCGGCTTCTGATGCTGCGTAAGGGTATCCGGGACATTCGCTTGCTCAGGTCAACGGATGCCCGGGTGATGGGGCAGATGCTCGACTTGTCGCCGTACAAGTCGGTGTCGTCGATGCCGCCGGTCCGCCGGGACCTCTCCGTTGTGGTTGATGCGTCGACGGACGTGTCGGCGGAGGTGCTCGGCGACAAGGTCCGGGACGCGCTCGGGGTGGACGCCGATGCCGCGGAGTCGCTGGAGGTGCTCGGTGAGACGTCGTACGACGACCTGCCGACGACTGCACGCGAACGTCTCCAGCTGTCCCCGGGCCAGCGGAACCTCCTGGTCAGGCTGATCCTCCGGCCGGTGGATCGGACGCTCACCGACGCCGAGGCCAATGTCCTGCGGGACAAGGTCTACCAGGCGCTGCATGAGGGTCCGGTCCTGGAGCTGATCGGCTAGCGCCTCCTGAGCTCGCGTGCTGCCACGAGGAACGCGCAGAGCGCGAGCGGGAGTTCCAGGAGGAGTGCCTCGGTCAGGGAGAGGCGGCGGTCGAACCCGGCGCCCGCTGTGCTGACGTCGAACCAGGCGTCCGCGATCAGCAGCGTCCCGGCGGCCATGGCGGTCATGACGGCGTACCTACTGCGGGTGTGCAGCAGGTACGCCGTCAGCCCGGCGGCGATCGCGGTCCCACAGTCGAGGCCGATCCAGGTGAGCTTCCAGTTGCCGGCCTGGTAGGTGCTCGGCAGGGTGGCCGCGAGGATCAGGCACCAGGGCAGTAGGACGGCCGCGACTCCGGCGGCGACGAGTGTGGCCAGCCCGCCGGGGGAGCGGCGTGGGCGGATCCGGCCGTCCAGCCGGCCCTCGGCGAGGTAGTCGTCGAGCGCGTCGGCCACGCGGTCGTCGATCGCGTCGCCGAGTCTGCCGTCGAGTGTCCTGTGCTCGGAGAGTGTCGTCGTCATGCCTTCGAGGATTCCGCCGACGGGCGGCCGACGCAGTCCGGCCAGCCCACGAACCTGGGTGGGGTTAACCCGACATGCGATCGGTGGGATATCCCGATGTCGGCCGGTTCGTGGGCGTCGTAGGTTGGTCGTGCGATCGGCGCTGACACGGGGAGGTGGTCCGGGTGACGAGTATCGCGAGTCCGGTTCCCCGGACGCCGTGGCGGCTGTGGCGGTCGCCGTACTTGTGGTTGGCAACGATCCATCTGCTCGGCGACGCGTTCGTCGTGCTCACTTCTGGTGTGCTGGTGCTGGGGGCAGTGGTGGTCACGGTCCTGGCGTGGCCGCTGGCGTTCGTCGGGATTCCGCTGACCGTTGGTGCGAACCGGCTTGTGTATGCGGTGGCGGGGTGGGAGCGGGCGCGGGCGCGGATCACGCGGGGGCAGGAGGTGCTGCCGCTGGTGCCGCCTCCGCCGACCGGGTCGCGGATCGGGGATGCTCGGGCGGCCGTGGTCGATCAGGGGTTGTGGCGGCAGTTCTCGTACTACGTCCTGCTGTTGCCGATGGCAATGGTGTGGATCGTGGCGATTCTGGTGGCCTGGTCGGTGCCGCCGGTGCTGATGGCGTTGCCGCTGTACTACACGCGGTTCGCGGCGGCGCAGGCGCAGCTCGGGCCGTTCGTGATCGACACGATGACGAAGGCGTCGGTTGCCGCGGTGATCGGTGGGGTGTTCCTGCTGGTCGCGTCGCCGGTGTTGATGCGGACGGCGTCGGCACTGGACGGGTGGTTGGCGCGGTCGTTGCTGGGGCGGTCGGAGACCGGTGCGCTGGCGGAGCGCGTGACGCAGCTGGTGACGAGCCGGCAGCAGGTGGTCGACTCGGTCGAGGCCGAGCGGCGGCGGATGGAGCGTGACCTGCACGACGGTGCTCAGCAGCGGCTGGTTTCGTTGGCGATGACGCTTGGCCGGGCCAAGAACCGGCTCGGGGACAAGGATCCGGCGGTGCGTACGTTGATAGAAGAGGCGCACTCGGAGGCGCTGCAGGCGATTGCCGAGATCCGGGATCTGACCCGCGGGTTGCATCCGCCGGTGCTGTCGGATCGTGGGTTGGACGCGGCGATCTCGGCGGTCGCGGCGCGGTCGCCGGTGCCGGTGCGGGTGAAGGTCGCCGTGGATCCCCGGCCGTCGCTGACGGTCGAGTCGATCGTGTACTTCGTGGTGACGGAGGCCCTCACCAACATCGCCAAACACGCTGCCGCAGCCCAGGCCTGGGTCTCCATCGACCGCGAGGCCGACGTGATCCGGATAGAAATAGGCGACGACGGCCAAGGCGGCGCCACCTTCACCACCGGCACCGGCCTCCAAGGCCTATCAGACCGAGTATCCGGCATAGACGGCTGGCTCCGAGTCTTCAGTCCACCGGGTGGTCCAACAGTTCTTTCGGCGGAGGTGCCGTGCTGATGAGCAGGTGTGGGGAGGTGGGGTTGTGCGGGTTGTGATTGCTGAGGATTCGGTTTTGTTGCGGGAGGGGATTGTTCGGCTGTTGGTGGAGCAGGGGTGTTCGGTGGTTGCGGCGGTGGGGGACGGGGACTCGTTGTTGAAGGCGGTGGCGGAGCATCGGCCGGATGTTTGTGTTGTGGACGTGCGGATGCCGCCGACGTTTACCGATGAAGGGTTGCGGGCGGCGCTCGTGATTCGCGAGCAGTTCCCGGAGATCGGCGTACTGGTGCTTTCGCAGTACGTCGAGGAGCGGTACGCCAGCGAACTCATCGGCGGGAACCCCGGCGGCGTGGGCTACCTGCTGAAGGACCGCGTCGCGGATGTGGACCAGTTCATCGACGGACTACGCCGGGTCGCCGGCGGAGGCGCGGCCCTCGACCCCGAGGTGATCTCCCAGCTGCTCGTGCGCTCGCGTCGAGTGGATCCGCTCGCGATCCTGAGTCCGCGGGAACAGGACGTTCTCCGGGCGATGGCGGAGGGCAAGTCGAACGCCGGCATCGCCCAGGCCCTCGTGGTCGGTGAAGGCGCGGTGGAGAAGCACATCAGCAACATCTTCCTCAAGCTCCACCTGGCCCCGACCGACGGCGAGCACCGGCGCGTACTCGCCGTACTGAAGTTCCTGGAGTCCTGATGACGACCGCGCAGCGGAGGATGCTGATCATCGGGCTGGTCCCGTTGTTGGTGCTGGTCCTCGGCGGGGCAGCCGTCGCGGTGTCAACGATCCGCGGCAAGCTCCCGTACAACTACTCCGCCTCCTACGCCCCAGGCTCCAAGGGCATCCGCGTAGAGACCGAGGTGCCGACCCAACTGCTGGCGAGCGTCGACGGGCAGGTGCACGTGACCGTCGACGGTTCGTACGGCGCCGCGAAGCCGGCCGTCCAGGTCTCGACGGTCAGCGACCAGCTCACCATCGACACCAGGTGCCCGGATTCGCACTGCGAGGTGGATCTGACCGTCGAACTCCCGGCCGTGTCCGCGGTACAGGCGAAGGTCGGGCGCGTCTCGCTCACCGTCGTCGGGGTCGCGTCCCCGCTGACCGTGGACTCCCTCGACGGTTCGGTGACGATGACCCGGCTGCGGAGCCCACGGGTCTCGGTCGACGCCCAACGCGGTTCGGTCGACCTCATGTTCGACGACGTACCCAACCAGGTCACCGCCACCGCCAGCGATGGTTCTCTCACCGTCCAGCTTCCCCGGTCCGCGACGTACGCAGTCGATGCCGTCGCGGCCCAGGGCACGACCAAGCTCAAGGTCCCCAGCGACCCGACCTCCACCAACCGCCTCTACCTCCGCACGAGCTACGGAAGCATCACCGTGCAGTGATCAGAGCCGTGAAATCTGCGTAGGCCCGAGGTCGTCATGGAGACGGACGCCGTGACCCGGCGTCGTCGGCAGCACAATCTCATCGCCGGCCACCGTCGGGTACCCCTCTGCAAGCTCGGCGTACCAAGTGCGGATGAACGAGCGAGCGGTCTCCTGGATCAGACCGTTCGGCTGGCTACAGACGAGGTGAGTCGAGACAGCCAGCGAAACCGGCCCGGTGCAGTCGTGCGGCGCGATCGGCACCGAGAAGGTGTCGGCCAGCGACGCGACCTTCGCAGCCTCGGTCAGGCCGCCAGTCCACCCGATATCGAGCGTCGCCACGTCGACCGCACCCGCCTGGAACAGCGGCAAGAACCCCCGCCGACCGGTGCACGTCTCGCCGGTCGCGATCGGCATCCCGATCTCCGCCCGCAACGCACCCAGCGCAGCCACAGCGTCAGGCCGCAACGGATCCTCGATCCAGTACGGCCGGAACTCCGCCAGCGCCCGCGCGATCTTCGCCGCCGCGGTCCGGGTCCACAGCCCGTGCAACTCGATCATCAGATTCATCTCGAGCCCGACCTCGGCCCGGATCGCCGCGACGACCTCGAGCCCGGCGGCCAGCTCCCGCGGCGTGATGTCAGTGCCGTTGCTCGCCTCGGCCGCCTGATCGAACGGCCAGATCTTCATCCCCCGGATACCCTCGTCCCACAACTCCCGCGCGAGCCGAGCCGGGTGGTGCATGAACGCGTACAGGTCCTCGTACTGACCGTCCTCCGCCACACCCCAGTTGGACGAGTTCTGCCGCGTCGTCGCGCTGACGTACCGCACGCCGGCGCAGGTGTTGTACGTCGGGATCCGGTCGCGCACCGCCCCGCCGAGCGATCGGGCCAATGGCAGACCGGTGGCCTGCCCCATCAGATCCCACAACGCGATGTCGACCGCGCCATTACCCCGCTGTTCGGCACCGCTGCCCTGATAACCGACGTACGGCGTGAGCAGCGCCGCCATCTGCTGCGGGGACGGATCGTCCAGCCCGAGCAGGACGGGCGCAACCGACTCGTGGATATAGGTCTCGACAGTCCTAGCGCCGTAGAACGATTCGCCGAGTCCGGTCAGTCCGGTGTCGGTGTGCAGCCGGACGAAACACAGGTTCGACTGAACCCGCGGGCGGATGGTCTCGACCGCGGTCACCTTCATGACTGGAGTGCGGCGCAGAAGGTCTTGGCCTTCGTGGTGATGGTGTCCCAGTTGGCCGCAGCCACGTCGGCCGGCGCGACCACGTCCGTACCGGCGCTGACGGCAAGAGCACCCGCGTCGAGGAAGTCCCGGGCGTTGCCGGCGTTCACCCCGCCCGACGGGATCAGCGGTACGCCGGGGAACGGGCCGTTCAGGTCCTTGAAGTACTTGGGTCCCAGCTGGTGCGCCGGGAAGATCTTCACCGCGGCCGACCCGAGTGCCAGCGCGGTCATCACCTCCGACGGCGTGAAGGCGCCGAGGATCACCGGGATGTCGGCAGCGCCCGCCAACGAGGCGATAGCAGCCGCCTCCGGACCCTGACCTGGCGTGACGAGGAACTGCGCCCCTGCATCGATGGCCTGTTGTGCCTGCAGCCCGGTCAGGACAGTACCGGCGCCAACCACCGCACCCGTCTCAACAGCCGTCGACGCGGCCCGCTCGAGGTGCCGGGGAAGGTCGGGCGTGGTGTAGGTCAGTTCGACCACATGGATGCCGCCAGCAACCAACGCGGCACACAGATCCCGGGCATCGGAGATCTCCGGCGCCCGGACGACGGTCAGCACCCGGTCGGCCCGCAGCAGATCCAGCGTAGACATTGAGGTTCCTCTCAGAGGTTGGTACGCCGGATCGCGTGACCCGGCAGTGCGTCGGTGCGATGGCCGTCGTCGATGACGGGCGTCCCGTTCACGAACACGTACGGGATCCCGATCGCCTGCTGGCGGGGTTCCTCGAAGGTCGCCGTATCGCGGACGGTGGCGGGATCGAACAGCACGAGGTCAGCCACGTATCCCGGCCGGACCAGCCCGCGATCGGTCAGGCGGAGGCGGCCAGCCGGCCGACCGGTGAGGTGGTGGATGCAGTCCGCAAGGTCTAGGACACCGAGCTCCCGGACGTAACGGGCCAAGTAGCGCGGGAAAGTACCCCACGACCGCGGGTGCGGCTTCCCGCCGACCAGGATCGCGTCCGAACCGCCCGTGTGGCTGCGGTGACGCATGATCGTCTGGACGTTCTCCTCATGCCCGACGTGCTGCAGGATCGAGGTCGCCAAGTCGTCGCGGATCAGCAGATCGAAGAACACGTCGGCGGGCGCCTGCCCACTCTCGGACGCCAGCGCCGCGATGGTCTTCCCGACCGCGCCGGCCACCGCGTCGTGCCGGACGCCGCCGATCTCGATGGTGTCCCACTCGATCACGCAGCCGTGGCAGCCGTCCGATCCGAGGTTCTCCATCTCGTAGGTGATCCGCTCGCGCGCGGCCGGATCCCGCAGCCGGGCCACCAGTGCGTCCGGACCGCCCTCGGCCGTCCAGCTCGGCAGGATCGCCGCCAGGGTGGTTGCCCCTGGCAAGTACGGATAGGTGTCGGTGGTGACGTCGATCCCGGCCGCGAGTGCCTTGTCGATCATCGCGACCAGCTCGGCGCCGCGGCCCCGGTTCGGCCCGAAGTTCATCACCGCGTGGGTCAGGTGCAGCGCGCAGCCGGACCGGCGAGCCACCTCGACCATCTCGCCGTACGCGTCGAGCGCGCCCTCGCCGTACGAACGCTGGTGCGGGCCGTAGTAACCGCCGTACTGCGCGACGACCTCGCAGAGCTCGACCAGTTCGTCGGTGGTGGCGAACATCCCCGGTGTGTAGGTGAGCCCGCTGCTCATCCCGACCGCGCCCTGCTCGAGCCCTTCGGCCAGCAACCGCTTCATCTCGTCCAGCTCGGCCCGGGTGGCCGGCCGGTGTGAGGTGCCGACGATCATCATCCGCAGCGTGCCCTGCGGGACCAGGTACGCCGCGTTGCAGGCGATCCCCTGGTCGAGCCGGTCGAGGTACCCGGCGACTGTCGACCAGCTGAAGTCGAAGTCGTCTGGCTCACCGTTCCACCCGGCGATCTGACGTCGTACGGCGGTCCGGGTCGGGTCGTCGATCGGCGCGAACGACAGGCCGTCCTGGCCGAGCACCTCCAGCGTGACCCCCTGGCTGACCTTCGCGGTGTGGTCCGGATTCGCCAGGATCTGCAGATCGGAGTGGGCGTGCATGTCGATGAACCCGGGCGACAACGCCAGCCCGTCCGCGTCGATCGTCCGCCGCGCCGTCGGCAGATCGTTGCCGACCGCCACGATCCGGCCGGCGTCGACCACGACATCGGCCCGGACGCCGGGTGCGCCGGAACCGTCCAGGACCACGGCCCCCGTGATCAGCAGATCGGCCATGTCAGAAGAACGTCCGGACCAGGTCGACGACGACCGGGTCGGCCGCATCCGGGTCGTCCACGACCGGGATCAGCCCCCACTTGTCGAACGCCGTACACGGATGGGACAGGCCGATCCGTAGCTCGTCGCCGATCACCACCGGGACCTCGCCGAAGGTCAGGAAGCCGTGCTGGTCGTTGAGCTTGGTGACGGTCATCCCAGTTGCCTCGAGCACCGGCTCTCCGTCAGCGCGGGGACGGATCAGCTGCGGCTCCGGCATGTCCTGGTCGAACGGCAGATCACGCTTGCCCGCATCGAACAGCGCCAACCCAGGCTCGGGTTGCGAGACGATCCGGATCCACCCGTGCATGGCTGGTATCAGCTGCTCGCCATCCGTCCGCGGCGTCTCGCCGAGTGGGGACACCCGGCGGTAGAGGCCGTCGTCATGGGCGATGTACGCACCCGACCGCAGCACGACCCGGGCGCCCTCGCCAGTGAGGTCCGCGAGCACCTTCGCGACCTGCTCGAAGTACTGACTCCCACCCGCGCTCACCACGGGTACGACGTCCGACGGGTACAGATCGCGCAACCGGTGATGGACCTCGACCAGATCACGCAGGTACTCGCGGACCTCCTCGAGGTCGGCCTCGTCCACCCCATGCCCGATCGCACCTTCGTACCCGGCGACCCCGGCCAGCCGCAGCGTCGACGCCTGCGCGATCGCGTTCCCGACGGCCACCGCGGTCTCGGCATCCCGGGCGCCGGTCCGGCCGCCGATGCCACCGACCTCGACCAGTACGTCGAGCGGTCGCGCGTCAGGACCGACGTACGCCGATCGCGCCGCCTCCATGATCTCGATGGTCCGGACCGAGTCGGCCCAGACCAGCACCTCGAACTCAGGGTCTGCCGCGAGCTCGTCGGCGATCCAGCGCAGCTGCAGCGGGGAGATCACCTCGTTCGCGATCAGCACCCGGCGGAAGCCGTGCGCCCGGGCCACGCTGAGCTGGAAGACGTTGGCCAGCGTGATCGCCCAGCAGCCGGCGTCGAGCTGCATCGCCCAGAGCGCAGGCGCCATCGTGGTCTTGCCGTGCGGCGCGAGCTCGACGCCGTGCCGCTGGCACCAGCTGGCGAGCGTGTCCACGTTGTGGCGCATCCCGGCCGCGGACAGTGTCATCAGCGGAGTGGGCAGCTGGGACAGCCGGGGCTTGCCGGCCAGGACCTCGGCGACGGTCTTGCCCCAGAACGCGGGTGGCAGGGCCTTGTCCTGCCAACTGACCTGCTGCTCGGCGAGAGCGGCGACGGCGTCGGCATCGTAAGCAGGCATCGAGTGTCCTCTAACGTGGGTGGTTGCAGATTATGCAACGCTCATTGCGTAATCTGACCTGACGGTTGTAACATCACGCCCAAAGTTGCGTCAATGACCGGTGTTTCACACCCATCTCATCACTTCGCCCCCAAGGAGTGCCGATGCCGGACCCGCTCGCTGAGACGGGCGCGACCGCCGTGTGCATCGGCGAAGCGATGATCATGCTCGCGGGGACGCCGGGCACGGCGCTCGAGGACGTGGAGTCGTTCCGGCGCTCGGTGGGCGGTGCGGAGTGCAACGTGGCCGGTGGGCTCGCTGCCTTGGGTGTCGCCACCAGTTGGGTCTCGCGACTCGGCGACGACGGCTTCGGCCGGCAGGTACTGCGTGACTTGCAAGGCCGAGGTGTTGAGGTCGGTGGGGTCGAGCTGGATCCCGACCGGCCCACTGCGCTGTATGTGAAGGAGTCCTTCGACGGGCGCTCTCGCATGCATTACTACCGCACCGGCTCCGCGGCGGCCGCGATGGATCCGGGCTTTCTGGATCGACCGGCCGTCCAGGACCGACTGGGGAGCGCACAGGTCGTGCACACCACCGGCATCACCGCAGCCATCTCCGCCACGGCAGCTGACATGCTCACGCGCTTAGCCGAGGCGAGCCACGACTTCATCCTGAGCGTCGACCTGAACTGGCGGCCGGTGCTCTGGCGCGACAAGGATCCGGAGCCGCTCTGGCGCGTGTTGCGCGCGGCTGACGTCGTACTGATCGGGGCGGACGAGGCGTTGGTGTTCGCCGGCACCAAGGACCCGGCTGAGCTGCACGAACGCCTCGGCGGGCGCTGCACGCTGGTGGTGAAGGACGACGCGCACACTGCGGTCGTGCTGGAGCCGGGTGGTCGTCGTACCGAGGTCCCGGCCCTCACGGTCAACGTGGTCGAGCCGGTCGGTGCAGGTGACGCATTTGCGGCCGGCTTCCTCGCTGGGACGTTGCAGGACCTGCCGATGAAGCAGCGGCTGAGGCTTGGGCATCTGACCGCCGCTGCGGTGTTGGCAGTGCCGGAGGACCACGCCGCACCGTTCGAGCCGGAGGTTCGCGAGCGGTTGCTGGCGGCGTCCGACGAGGAGTGGGCGGCGACGAAGGTATGAGTCAGAGCCTCGGCAGGGCCCTGCAGATCCTAGCCAGTCTGGGCGAGGGGGAGCGGTCGCTCGATCAGCTGGCGGCGGAGCTCGGCGTACACAAGACGACTGTGCTGCGGCTGCTCCGGACCATGGAGTCCGAGCGGTTCGTACGGCGTGATGCGGCGCACCGGTATCGCTTGGGGTCGCGACTGTTCGCCCTGGCGGACGTTGCCCGCGAGCAGCACGTCGTACAGGAGGTCGCGGCACCGCATCTGCGCGAGCTGAACCAGAAGACCGGGCAGACCGTGCACCTGGCCGCGTGGGAGAACGGTGAGGTCGTCTACATCGACAAGCTCGAGAGTGTCCGGTCGGTGCGGATGTATTCGCAGGTCGGCGTACCGGCGGCGCTGTACTGCACCGCGGTCGGCAAGGTGCTGCTGGCCGCGCAGCCCAAGCGGCTGCGGGAGGCGCTGCTCGTCTCGATGGACTACCACGCCTACACGCCCAGCACGATCACCGATGCGGACGCCCTGCGGGATGAGCTCGATGGCGTCCGGGAGCGCGGTTGGGCGCAGGACCGGGGCGAGCACGAGTCGTTCATGAACTGTCTCGGTGCGCCGATCAAGGATCATGCCGGGCGGATCGTGGGGGCCGTGTCCCTGTCGATTCCCGACGTACTGCTGAACTATGAGCAGGTGCTCGAGCTCCTGCCCGACCTGCTCGCGACCGCAGCCGCAATCAGTGCCGACTACAACTGAGAGGTGTCAGACCTGATGTCCGACAAGACCGTCATCTCCACCACCGACGCACCCGCCCCGATGCCGGTGTTCTCGCAGGGGGTACGCAAGGGCAACATCCTGCAGGTGTCCGGCCAGGGCTCGGTCGATCCGGCCAGCGGCGAGTTCGTCTTCACCGGCGACGTGAAGGCCCAGACCACCCGGGTCCTGCAGAACATCGAGGCGATCCTGAAGGCCGGCGGTGCGAGCATCGACGACGTCCTGATGCTGCGCGTCTACCTGACCACCCGCGACGACTTCACCGCGATGAACGACGCGTACGCCGAGTTCATGTCCACCCGCACCCCGAGCGGCGTCCTGCCCTCCCGCACCACCGTCTTCACCGGCCTCCCCCTCCCCGACATGCTGGTAGAAATCGACGCCCTCGCCGTCCTGAGCTGATTCCACCGAGCCCGGTCCACATGGTGGGCCGGGCCCGCTTTTGCCTGGCAGGCTTCCCGCATGGCGGGATACGATGCCGTAATGCAGGAAACGCGGGGGTCGGTGCAGTCTATTGATCGGGCTGTGGCGATTCTTCGGTGTTTTGACAGTCGTACGCCGGATCTTGGGATCAGTGATCTCGCCCGGGCGACCGGGCTGTCGACCAGCACGGTGCATCGGCTGCTGTTGGCGATGCAGGAGAACGGTCTGGTTCGGCAGACCGCTCACAAGAGGTATGCGATCGGTCCGCTGGTGGTGCAGCTCGCTCACAGCGGTGGCATCCCGGCCACGCTCCGGGACGCCGCGATGCCAGTACTTCGTGCACTCCGCGATCACACAGGGGAGACCGCGGCTGTGCACGAGTTGCTGCCGTCCGGGCAGCGCGTCGTGCTGGACCAGGTCGAGAGCCATCACCAACTGCGGCGTACCTACACGGAGTTCGGCATGCCGGTCGCGTTGCCGCTCGGGGCACCGGGGAAGGCAATGCTCGCGTTCTTGCCGTGGGAACAGCAGGAGGCGGTTCTGAGTGGTCACCTCGAGCGGGTGCTGCCGCAGACCATCACCGATCCGGTGGTGCTCGCTGCCCAGTTCGCGGAGATCCGGGCGCGTGGGTTCGCGCTGTCGATGATGGAGCGGACGCCGGGGATCCGCAGCGTCTCCGCGCCGGTGTTCGGCTACTCCGGCCAGGTGGCCGGCTGCCTGAGTGTGTCCGGCCCCGAGATGCGGATGCCGGTCGAGCGAATGGAGGAGTTCGGGATGAGGATCGTCGCGGCCGCCTGGTCGGTGTCCGAGCTGCTGGGAGCCACTCCGGTCGCCCGCGATCGCTGCATCGCACTGGCAAGCGGTCAGTGATGTCCCAGGCCAAGGACCTCTGGAAGATCGCCCCCGCGGTCTATCTGCCCGCACTGCTCTACGGAATCGGGCAGGGCGCCATCGCGCCCGTAATCGCCTTGTCAGCAACGCATCTGGGCGCCTCGGTCGCGGTAGCCGGGCTGGTGGTTGCCGCGGTCGGACTCGGGCAGGTGATCGGCGACATCCCCGCCGGTGCACTGACCAACCGGATCGGCGAACGACGCGCGATGCTCGGCGCGACCTTCTTGGTCGCACTGGCGTTGCTGGCCTGTTTGCTCGTGCCGACCGTCTGGGGCCTGGCCATCGCGATCGGGTGCACCGGACTGGCCGGCGCCGTCTGGGGCCTTGCCCGCCAGGCGTATCTGAGCGAAGCGGTTCCGATCGAGCTGCGAGCCCGCGCGCTGTCCACACTCGGTGGTGTCCAGCGCATCGGCTCGTTCATCGGCCCGTTCATCGGTGCCTTCGCGATGAAGTTCCTGGGTACTGACGGCGCCTACTGGGTGCACCTGGTCGCCGCACTTCTCGCCTGCGGAGTCCTACTCAGCCTGCCCGACGTCGAGTCAGTGCGACGTACCCGCGGAAGCCGGCCCGTTGCCGCACAGTCGACCTGGGTCGTGATCCGGGACCACCTGCCGGTACTGCGGACTCTCGGGGTCGGAGCGATGCTCGTCGGCGCGGTCCGGGCGTCACGGCAGGTCGTGATCCCGCTGTGGGCGCTGCACATCGGACTGGATGCTCAGACGACCAGCATCATCTTCGGGCTCTCCGGTGCCGTCGACATGCTGCTGTTCTATCCAGCCGGCTCGGTGATGGACCGCCTGGGCCGCAAGTGGGTCGCCGTACCGTCGATGTTCGTGCTGGGGCTGGCGCATCTCATCCTGCCGCTCACACACTCCACTACGACGTTGACCGCGGTCGCATTGCTGATGGGAGTCGGCAATGGGCTGGGAGCCGGAGTGATCATGACGCTGGGTGCTGATGCGTCTCCACCGGTCGGGCGGGCACAGTTCCTTGGTGCCTTCAGATTGTTCGCCGACACGGGGAACGGGGCCGGGCCGCTGCTTTTGGCGGGGGCTACCGCGTTGCTGGGGCTGGGGCCTGCGATTGTGATCATGGCAGGCACAGGGTGGGCCGCCGCGACGGCCATGCACCGGTGGATCCCGCCGCATCCGACCCGCGAACAACCGGCGTGATGGAACCGATTTGGCTAAATACCTGTACACCAGGCACACTGAACCTTGCCGAAGACCGCTGGTTGTCGCTTTCGAGTGACTGAAGGTCCCACCACTGAGTGGGCGGCCCGCGTAGGTGACTTGGATAGTGTGACCGCAGTTATGTTCACGCCCTTGCGCCTGCGCAGGGGCGTTTTCTCATTGATGGAACCGGTCCAGGGGTCGAGGCATGGAAGCGAAACGAAGGAGACCCCATGGCGAGGCCGGACAAGGCAGCCGCAGTCGCCGAGCTGACGGACGAGTTCCGTAGCTCGAACGGCGCCGTGCTGACCGAGTACCGCGGACTCACCGTCTCGCAGCTGCGGCAACTGCGCACTGCGCTCGGTGACGACGTGAACTACGCCGTGGTGAAGAACACGCTGACCAAGATCGCGGCCAAGGACGCGGGTGTCGAGTCGTTCGACTCGCTGCTCGAGGGTCCGTCGGCCATCGCCTTCATCAAGGGCGACCCGGTGGTTGCGGCCAAGGGCCTGCGTGACTTCGCCAAGGCGAATCCCCTTCTCGTCATCAAGGGCGGAGTGCTCGACGGTAAGGCACTCGGCACTGACGAGATCACCAAGCTCGCTGACCTGGAGTCGCGTGAGGTCCTCCTCGCGAAGCTCGCAGGTGCGATGAAGGCGGCCCCGCAGCAAGCGGTGTCGTTGTTCGCTGCTCCGCTGTCGCAGGCCGCGCGCCTGTTCGCGGCGCTGCAGGAGAAGCTGCCTGCCGCGGACGCCCCTGTGCAAGATGCAGTGGCGGACGAGGCGCCGGCCGTGCAGGACACGGTCGAGGCACCTGCCGAGGCGAGCACCGAGGAGGCCGCGCCGGCTGACAGCTGACGCGGATCTCAGCAATACACCCATCAGTGATCACAAGCACCACAGTTAGGAAGGACCGCCAAAATGGCGAAGCTCAGCACCGAAGAGCTCCTCGGCCAGTTCAAGGAACTGACCCTGCTGGAGCTGTCGGAGTTTGTTAAGGCGTTCGAGGAGGAGTTCGGCGTCACCGCCGCCGCCCCGGTCGCCGTTGCTGCCCCGGGTGCGCCCGCTGGTGGCGCCCCGGCCGAAGAGGCCGCCGAGCAGGACGAGTTCGACGTCGTTCTCGAGAGCGCCGGCGACAAGAAGATCCAGGTCATCAAGGAGGTGCGTGGTCTCACCAGCCTTGGGCTGAAGGAGGCCAAGGACCTCGTCGAGGCGGCCCCGAAGGCCGTTCTGGAGAAGGTCGACAAGGCTGCCGCGGAGAAGGCCAAGGAGGCCCTCGAGGGCGCCGGGGCCACCGTCACGCTGAAGTGACCTCGCTTACGTTCCGTTCCGGGACGTAACGAATGTGTACAGAAGGGCGGTCCCCCGCGAGGGGGGCCGCCCTTCTGACATTTTCCGGTAGCTAGGATCGCACCGCTTGAATGCTAGGGGTTACGCAAAACCGTACTCGTGCGTAACCTAGGCCACTGCTCCCTCGTTGAGACCGACGTACTCGTCGGTTTCGGGGCCAAGATCGAACATCCCGTGAGGCAGAGCCGATAGGAGGGCCAGGTGGGCGTAGAAGTCCGCGTCGAGGGTCTCACCAAGTCCTTCGGAAGCCAGCTGATCTGGGGCGACGTGTCCCTGACTCTGCCGGCCGGCGAGATCTGCGTGATGCTCGGTCCGTCCGGCACCGGCAAGTCCGTCTTCCTGAAGACGCTGATCGGTCTGCTCAAGCCGGACAAGGGTCACGTGTTCATCGAGGGCACCGACATCGCCACCTGCTCCGAGCGCGAGCTGTACGAGATCCGCCGCCTGTTCGGCGTGCTGTTCCAGGACGGCGCGATGTTCGGCTCGATGAACCTCTACGACAACGTCGCGTTCCCGCTCCGCGAGCACACCAAGAAGTCCGAGTCCGACATCCGCTCCATCGTGATGGAGAAGATGGAGATGGTCGGCCTGGTCGGCGCGGAGAAGAAGCTGCCCGGCGAGATCTCCGGCGGGATGCGCAAGCGGGCCGGCCTGGCCCGCGCGCTGGTGCTCGACCCCGAGATCCTGCTCGTGGACGAGCCCGACTCCGGTCTGGACCCCGTGCGTACGTCGTTCCTGAATCAGGTCATGATCGACCTCAACGAGGCGTTCGGCCCGACCTTCCTGATCGTCACCCACGACGTGAACACCGCCCGGACCGTGCCGGACAACATCGGCATGCTCTACCACCGGCACCTGGCCATGTTCGGCCCGCGCGAAATGCTGCTGTCCAGCGAGGAGCCGGTGATCCGGCAGTTCCTCAACGCCCAGATGGTCGGCCCGATCGGCATGTCCGAGGAGAAGGACGCCGACGAGCTCGCCGCCGAGGCCGGCCAGGAGCTCCCACCGCTCCCGCCGATCCCACTCCAGCAGCTCCCCAGCAGCGGGATTCGCCGCCCGACCCAGCGCGAGCCGGGCGAGTGGTGCGAAGAGAACGGCATCACCCCGCCCCCGGGCTCGTTCGCCACCGCAACGGTGGGGGCCACGTGACCGTTAGCGCGACCGCGCCCCTGAAGCACGCCGGTTCGCTGTTCTCCTTTGCTCTCGACACCGCGCGCGCTTCGGTACGGCGGCCCTTCCAGCTCAAGGAGTTCCTGCAGCAGGCGTGGTTCGTCGCGAGCGTGACGATCATCCCGACCGCGCTGGTCGCGATCCCGTTCGGCGCGGTGATCGCCCTGCAGGTCGGCGGCCTGATCAAGCAGTTCGGCGCGCAGGCCTTTACCGGCTCGGCTGCGGTCCTGGCCGTGGTCCGGGAAGCGTCGCCGATCGCGACCGCCCTGCTGATCGCCGGCGCCGGCGGGTCCGCGATCTGCGCCGACCTCGGTTCGCGCAAGATCCGCGAGGAACTCGACGCGATGATGGTTCTCGGAATCGACCCGATCCAGCGGCTCGTCGTCCCGCGCGTCCTGGCCACGATGCTGGTCGCCTTCTTCCTGAACGGTTTCGTCAGCGTGGTCGGCGTGATGGGCGGCTACGTCTTCAACGTCGTCCTGCAGGACGGCACCCCCGGTAGCTATATCGCCTCGTTCACCGCGCTCGCCCACCTGCCTGACCTGTGGCAGGGCCAGGCGAAGGCCCTGGTGTTCGGGTTCATCGCCGCGGTCGTTGCCTCGTACAAGGGTGTGAACGCGGGCGGCGGCCCGAAGGGGGTCGGGGACGCGGTGAACCAGTCCGTCGTCATCACCTTCATGCTGCTGTTCGTCGCGAACTTCTCGATGACGGCGATCTACTTCCAGCTCGTCCCGCCGAAGGGGGCGTGACGTGTCGGCCCTGATGGACACCCTGGTGAAGAAGCCGCTTAACTCGCTCGACAAGCTCGGCGAGCAGCTGGCGTTCTACATCAAGGCACTGGCCTGGTCCGGCAAGTCGATCACCCGGTACCGCAAGGAGATCTTCCGCCTGCTGGCCGAGGTGACACTCGGCACCGGCGCGCTCGCGGTGATCGGCGGCACGGTCGGCGTGATCACGTTCCTGGCCTTCTTCACCGGCACCGAGGTCGGCCTGCAGGGCTACTCGGCGCTGAACCAGATCGGTACGTCGGCCTTCGCCGGGTTCGTGAGCGCCTACATCAACACCCGCGAGATCGGCCCGCTGATCGCCGGTATCGCACTCGCCGCGACGGTCGGTTGTGGCTTCACCGCGCAGCTCGGTGCGATGCGGATCAGCGAGGAGATCGACGCCCTCGAGGTGATGGCGATCCCATCGCTGCCGTTCCTCGTCACCACCCGGATCATTGCGGGCCTGGTTGCCGTCATTCCGCTGTACGTCGTCGGCCTGTTGGCGTCGTACTTCGCCACCAGGCTCACTGTGACCACCTTCTACGGGCAGAGCACGGGCACGTACGACCACTACTTCCATCTGTTCTTGCCGCCCGGTGACGTGCTCTGGTCCTTCGGGAAGGTGCTCGTCTTCTCGGTCCTGGTGATCCTCGTCCACTGCTACCACGGCTACCACGCCACGGGCGGTCCGGCCGGTGTGGGCGTCGCTGTAGGTCGCGCCGTACGGACGTCGATCGTCGTGATCAACGTGGTCGACCTGCTGCTGTCGATGGCCATCTGGGGTACGACGACCACCGTCAGGCTGGCCGGGTGACTCGATGCGGAAACTGATCTCCCACAAGGTGCTCGGCGTCGCGTTCATCGGCGTCGTGTGCTTCCTGCTCTGGCTGACGTACGCCTTCTACGCGAAGGTCTTCACCCCGACCGTCAACGTCGAGCTGAAGACCAGCCACATCGGCCTGCAGCTGAACGAGCACGCCGATGTGAAGCTGCGCGGCATCATCGTCGGCGAGGTCCGCGGGGTCTCCACGGACGGCGACGAGGCAACGGTCAAGCTCGCCCTGAAGCCCGACCAGGTCAGCGAGATCTCCAGGGAGGTCAGCGCCCGGATCCTGCCGAAGACGCTCTTCGGCGAGAAGTACGTCGCCCTCGTGCCGCCAACGGGTGCCGAAGGACAGCACATCAAGGCCGGCGACGTGATCTCGCGCGACAAGACCGCGGTCGGCATCGAGATCGAGAAGGTGCTGAACGACGCTCTCCCGCTGCTGCAGGCGGTCGACCCTGCCGACCTGAACGCCACCCTGAACACGCTGGCCACCGCACTCGAAGGCCGCGGCGCCGAGATCGCCGGCACGCTGACCCAGCTCGACGGGTACCTGAAGAAGCTGAACCCGAGTGTCCCGAAGCTGATGGCCGCGCTGACCAAACTCACGCAGGTCGCACAGTTGTACGGCGATGCCACCCCGGATCTCGTCCGTGCACTGCGGAACCTGACCATCACCGGCAACACCGTGGTGGAGAAGCAGGTGCAGTTGCAGAAGTTCTTCGTCGACGTACAAGCGCTGTCGACGAACGGCAACGCGTTCCTGAAGGAGAACGAGGACCGCGTGATCCGGCTCGGCGAGGTGAGCGAGCCGGTGCTGGACCTGCTGGAGCGCTACTCGCCCGAGGTGCCGTGCTTCCTCAAGGTGATGAGCGACACCACCCCGATCCTGAACGACACGTTCCGGAACGGGCAGCTGAACATCAACCTCGAGCTGATCACGAACCAGCCGACGCCGTACGAGCCGAACGAGAAGCCGGTCTACCGGGATCACCGTGGCCCGACCTGCGTCGGCAAGAACTACAGCCACCCCGGTGAGAAGCCAGGCCCGTACACCCAGGAGAACCCGGCGCCGTACATCACCGGTGACGACGGTGTGATCGGCGACCACAACAAGAACCAGCGCTTCCCGCTGAACCTGCAGCTGAACCGGGCCATGCCGGGCTTCGACATGGACACCCAGGGCGTCGGTACGCCGGCCGAACAGAAGGTCGTCGACTCGGTCATCGCCCCGACGATGGGCATCCCGGCCGACGACGTACCTGACCTGACCACTCTGATGGTCGGCCCCCTCCTCCGCGGAGGGCAGGTGAATCTCAAGTGAGCAAGCTGCTGGACAAGAAGACCTCGCTCGACACCGTGCGGCTGGCGATCTTCGTGGTCGTCACCACGGTTGCGACCGCGCTGCTCGCGGTGACGATCGGGAACATCAGCTTCACGCCGACGACGAAGTACAAGGCGGTCTTCACCGACGCGGTCGGGCTGAACAAGGGTGACGACATCCGGATCGCGGGTGTGAAGGTCGGGCAGGTCGACAAGATCGCGCTGTCCCAGACCGATGCCGGGCAGAGCGGGCTGGCGATGGTGACGTTCAGCGTCGACTCCGACCAGATCCTCGACGCCTCCACGCACGCGACGCTGCGCTACCGGAACCTGGTCGGCAACCGCTACATCGCCCTGACCGATGGTGTCGGCGGCGGCGCGCGGCTGAAGAAGAACGGCGTCATCCCGAAGGAGCGGACCGCTCCCGCGCTGGACCTGTCGGTGCTGTTCAACGGGTTCAAGCCGCTCTTCACCGCACTCACGCCGGCCGATGTGAACCAGTTCGCCTTCGAGGTGATCAAGGTGCTGCAGGGTGAGGGCGGCACGATCGAGTCGCTGCTGGCCAAGACGGCCTCGCTGACCACCACGCTGGCCGATGCCGACCAGGTGATCGGCGACCTGATCACCAACCTCACCTCGACCCTGCAGATCGTCTCGCAGCGGCAGCAGAACTTCTCCCAGTTGCTGGTGAACCTGCAGCAGTTCATCACCGGGCTGAGCCAGGACATCAACCCGATCCTGAGCTCGCTCACCTCGATCAACTCGCTGAACTCCAAGACGGCCGGCCTGCTGCAGCAGACCCGGGTCCCGATCAAGGCCGACCTGGACAAGCTGCGGATCACCGCGGCCACCCTCGACGACACGCAGGCGATCTGGGTGAAGACGCTGCAGAACATGCCGGAGAAGCTGAACACGATGACCCGGACCGCGACGTACGGATCCTGGTTCAACTTCTACCTGTGCAACTTCGACGGCAACGTCACGCTGCCCACGGGCACGCGGATCCCCGTCGCCTACGACCTGAATTCGGCGAGGTGCCAGAAGTGAAGCCGTTCCGGGAGCAGAACCAGGTCACCATCGGGGTCATCGGCCTGACGGTGATCGGGCTGATCATGCTGGCCGCGTTCAAGGCGCAGGACCTGCCGCTGATCGGCGGCGGGACGAAGTACTCGGCGCAGTTCTCCGAGGCCGGCGGGTTGAAGCCGAACGACGAGATCCGGGTGGCCGGCGTCCGCGTCGGGCAGGTCCGCAAGGTCGAGCTCGAGGGCACCCACGTCCGGGTCGACTTCGTGGTGGACAAGGGCGTGAAGCTCGGTGACCAGACCGGCGCCGAGATGAAGATCAAGACACTGCTCGGACAGAAGTACCTCAAGCTGAACCCGGCCGGCGGTGGCCAGCTCAAGGCCGGCACCGAGATCCCGCTGGCCCGGACGATCTCGGCGTACGACGTGGTCGACGCGTTCTCGGATCTCGCGAACACGACCGAGCGGATCGACACCGCCCAGCTGGCCAAGGCCCTGGACACGCTGTCGGCGACCTTCAAGAACACGCCCGAAGAGGTGAAGGCCTCGCTGACCGGCCTGTCCCGGCTGAGCCGGAACGTGGCCAAGCGGGACGAGCAGCTGAAGTTGTTGCTGCAGCACTCCAACGTGGTCACCAAGGTCCTTGCCGACCGCAACCAGCAGCTGATCAAGCTGATGAAGGACGGCAACAAGGTCTTCCAGGCCGTCCAGGCCCGGCGGGCGCTGATCCACCAGCTGCTGGTGTCGACGCAGCAGCTGTCCGCGCAGATCACCGCGCTGGTCCGGGAGAACCGCAAGGATCTCGGCCCGACCCTGCAGAAGGTGAACGCCGTCCTCGCGGTGCTGCTGAAGAACCAGAACGACCTGGACGCCAGCATCCGTGGTCTCGCGCCGTTCATCCGGGTCTTCACCAACACCCTCGGCACCGGGCCGTGGTTCGACGTCTACCTGCAGAACCTGGTGCCGGTCCCGGAGATTCCGTTGCCGAAGGTCCCGATCGCCGGACTGCCCCCGATCCTGGGAGGTGGCGGCCGATGAAGATCCAGTCCCTGTCCCGGCTGATCGCGATCGCGGTGGTCCTGGTGATCCTCGCGGTCAGCGTGGTGTCGCTGTGGCCGAAACCCGATCGGGTCACGGCGACGGCGTACTTCCCGCGCGCGGTCTCGGTGTATCCGGGTTCCGACGTCCGGATCCTCGGGATCAAGGTCGGCGAGGTGGAGAGCGTCACGCCGGCCGGGCGGACCGTCCGGGTGAAGTTCTGGTGGGAGGCCAAGCACAAGGTGCCCGCCACCGCCAAGGCCGTGATCGCTGCGCCGTCGATCGTCGCGGACCGGTACGTCCAGCTGACTCCGGCGTACTCCAAGGGCGATGTGATGGCCAACGGGGCGCAGATCCCGGTCGACCGGACCGCCGTACCGCTGGAACTGGACCAGATCTACCAGAGCCTGAACGACCTGTCCGTTGCCCTCGGCCCCAAGGGCGCGAACGACCAGGGTGCGCTGTCGCGGCTGCTGGACGTGTCGGCGAAGAACCTGAACGGCCAGGGCGCGAAGCTGAACCAGACCATCACCGACGTGTCCAAGCTGAGCAGCACGCTGGCGGGGAACTCGAAGAGCCTGTTCAGCACGATCCGGCAGCTGCAGACGTTCGTGTCCGCGCTGGCAGCGAACGACCAGCTGGTCCGTCAGTTCAACACCAACTTCGCCGCGACCTCGACCACGCTGGCCGGTGAGCGCAAGGACCTGTCGTCCGCGCTGTCGCTGCTGGCGACGGCGCTCGGCGAGGTCGCGACCTTCGTCAAGGACAACCGGACGCTGGTGAAGACCACGGTCCACAGCGCAACCCAACTGTCGACCCTCCTCGTCAACGAGAAGGCCGCGCTGGCCGAGATCCTCGACACGGCGCCACTCGGCCTGGGGAACCTGGCCCGGATCTACAACCCGCAGTTCGGGACGCTGGACCAGCGGCTCAACGTGGCCCAGCTGGACGATCCGGCGGACTTCGTCTGCTCGCTCCTGCTGCAGGCGAACCAGCCCCTGTCGACCTGCTCGCTGCTGAAGCCCGTCCTGGACGCCCTGCCCAAGCTGCCGCTGCTGAGCCAGCTGACCGGCGGTGGCATGTCCAGCGGTGGCCCGGCCGGTACGCCGTGGGCCCCGGCCCCGAAGGCGCCGATGACCAGTCCAGACCCGGTCGACCCGACCCTCGGGGGGCTGGTCAAGTGAAACGCCGTACGGGCTTTGTCGCTGGAGTGGTTGCGTTGGCGTTGCTGCTCACCGGATGTGACTTCAGCGTGTATTCGCTGCCGTTGCCGGGTGGCGCGAAGATCAAGGGACCGGCGTACACGGTGACGGTCGAGTTCGCCGATGTGCTGGATCTGGTGCCGAAGTCGTCGGTCAAGGTCGACGACGTCACCGTCGGTACGGTGCAGAAGGTCTGGCTGGACGGGTACGTCGCGAAGGTCCGGATCAAGCTGCCGAAGAGCCTCGAGCTGCCCGACAACACGCACGCGACGATCCGGCAGACCAGCCTGCTGGGCGAGAAGTTCGTGTCGCTGTCCCGGCCGACCGGGTCGGAGCAAGCGCGCGGCAAGCTCGACAACGGCGAGGTCATCCCGCTGTCCCGGACCACCAGCAACGTCGAGGTCGAGGAAGTCCTGTCGGCGCTGTCGCTGCTGCTGAACGGCGGCGGCGTGGCCCAGCTGCAGATCATCACCCAGGAGCTGAACAAGGCGCTCACCGGGAACGAGCCGGCCATCCGCAGCGTGCTGACCCAGCTGAACACGTTCGTCGGCACCCTCGACGCGAACAAGAAGCAGATCGTCACCGCGATCACCGCCGTCGACTCGCTGGCCAAGAAGCTGAACGCGCAGAAGGCGACGCTGGCGACCGCGATCGATTCGCTACCGAAGTCGATCGCCACCCTGGACAAGCAACGTGCGGCCCTGGTCAAGACGCTGCAGGCGCTGGCGACCCTGGGCAACACCGCGACCCGGGTGATCACCTCCGCGCAGAAGGACCTGGTCGCGAACCTCAAATCGCTGTACCCGATCCTGACCAACCTGGCCAAGGCCGGGAAGGACCTGCCGAACTCGCTGCAGCTGCTGTTCACCTACCCGTTCCCGGACGGTGCCGCGAAGGCGGTCGACGGTGACTTCACCAACCTGGGCATCACGCTCGACGTCAACACCCAGAAGGCGCTGCAAAACATCATCGGGCTCAAGCTGCCGACCGTCGGCCCGACTGCGCTGCCGACCGGGCGGGTCAGCCTCCCGATCCATAACCCGACCGGCCGGGGGACCGCCGGCCTGCCGTCCCTGCCGGTTCCGACCGGTACGGCGACCACCTGCATCACCCTGCTCGGCCTGCCGGTCTGTGCACCGAAGCTGAACCGGTCCGGGTTCGACCCCGACCTGGCGAAGGCCCTGATGCCGGGGGTGACCAAGTGATCACCAGAACGGTCCGGATCCAGCTGATGGTGTTCCTGCTGATCACCGTCGTCGGGGTCGCCTTCGTGGGCGCGAAGTACGCGCAGGTGGACAAGCTGCTGTTCGACGACGACTACACGGTCAGCGCGAGCTTCGCCGAGTCCGGCGGCATCTTCACCGGCGCCGAGGTGACGTACCGCGGCCAGCCGGTCGGCCGAGTCGGTGAGCTGAAGCTGCTCTCCGATGGTGTCGACGTGAACCTGGACATCGAGAAGAAGTTCAAGATCCCGAACGACCTGCTCGCGGTGGTCGCGAACCGGTCCGCGATCGGCGAGCAGTACGTCGACCTGCAACCCCGGCGCGACAACGGCCCGTACCTGCAGAACAACTCGAAGATCGCCCGCCAGGACACCGCGATCCCGATCGACACGACCGAGCTGCTGCTGAACCTCGACCAACTGGTCAACTCGGTCGACAAGGACAGCCTGCAGACCACGGTCCGCGAGCTCGGCGCCGCGCTGAAGGGCAAGGGCTCCGACCTGCAGAAGATCATCGACAGCTCCGGCAAGCTGATCGACGACGCGGACGCGAACGTCCTGCAGACCATCAAGCTGATCAACGACGGCGACACCGTGCTGGCCACCCAGGTCGCCAGCGGCGACGCGATCAAGGCCTGGGCGAAGAACCTCGCGCTGCTGTCCGACACCCTGGTCAACTCCGACGCCGACCTGCGCAAGGTGATCGACCAGGGCTCGAACGCCGCCACCGAGGTGACCGGCCTGATCCAGGACAACCGCGCGGACATCGCGGTCCTGCTCGGTAACCTGCTGACGGTGAGCGAGATCACCGCCGTCCGCCTGGACGCCGTCGAGCAACTGCTCGTGGTCTACCCAGCCGTCTCGATGGGCGGGTACGTCGTACCCGCCAAGGACCCCGGCACCGGGCACTACGACGCGCACTTCGGCCTGGTCCTCGGGCTCAGCCCGGCCGCCTGCCGGGCCGGGTACGGCGGCACCGACAAACGCCCGCCGCAGCTCGTCACGAACACCCCCGCCAACACCAAGGCGGGCTGTACGGCGGATCCGAGCACCGGCGTCAACGTCCGGGGCTCGCAGAACAAGCCGGGCCCGTCGTCGCGCGAGGACCTGAACCGGACCGGGTACGGCATCGGCTACGACCCGGCGACCGGCGACGCCGGCGGCACCGACGGGATGCCGTCGATGGTCCTCGGCTCCACCGGCGGACAGGAAGCACTGCTCGGCAGCGACTCCTGGAAAGCCCTCATCCTCGGACCGGTGACCAGCAAGTGACTGCCAGTACCTCCAAGCGTGGCCCGATGATCCTGGCCTGGGCCCTCAGCGTCCTGCTGCTGATCGCCCTGGCCGGTACGACGATCGCGGTGGTCGCACTGCGGAAACAGGACGCGGACAAGTCCGAGCGGTCCGCCGCGATGAAGTCGGCCCGGCAGATGGGCCTCGACTTCACCACGTACGACTACCAGACCTGGGACGCCGACTCGAAGCGCGTCGTGGACGACTCGACCGGACAGTTCAAACAGGAGTTCCAGGACGGCATCGCGACCGTGAAGGCCGACGTCGCGACCAACAAGGCGACCTCCAAGGGTGACGTGAAGGAGGCCGCTGTGGTCTCGAACGACAAGGACTCCGCCCAGGTGCTGCTGATCGTGAACGCGGTGGTGACCAACACGACCGCGCCCACGGGCGTGGAGCGCCGGTACCGGATCAAGCTCGACATGGTCCGGGAGAAGGACCACTGGCTGACCGCCGACCTGCAGGTGGTGGGCTGATGCCGGATCGTTCCCGCAACCGCCCGCGCATCGCGGGCCAGCGCCGTACGACGTCTGATGCAGCATCTGAGGCAGGATCCGGCGCGGTCGACACCGCCGAGCTGACAACGAGCGCCACCGAAATCGGGTCCGAGGATGTGACCCCAGCCACACCGGAGGCCGTCGAGACCCCTTCGGAGCCCGCTTCCGACGCCTCGACGACTACGGAAAGTGATGGAAAGCGGGGTCTGGGCACGATTCTGACCGTGGTCCTCGCGATCGCCGTCGCTCTCGTCCTGGCCGTCGCGGTGGTGCTCGGGATCAAGGCGTGGCAGGGCAAGCAGGCCGAGGACGCCCGCGACCAGGCCGCCGCGGCGGGCCGGAAGGCGGCCGAGACCGCGCTCAGCTACGACTACCGCGACCTGGACAAGAGCTTCGCTGCCGCGCGGGCGACGATGACTCCGGAGTTCGCCGGCAAGTTCGACGAGACCGCGAAGGTGGCCGGCGAACTGGCCACCAAGAGCAAGGCCACGGTGGTGGCCGACGTCCGTGAGGTCGGGGTCCGCGACGCCGACGCCGACCGGGTCACGCTGATCATCTTCGTGAACCAGACCACCACCAGCACGATCACGAAGGGTAGTCCCCGGGTCGACCTGAACCGGACCCGATTCACGATGGTGCGAATTGACGGCCGATGGCTGGTCCAGGAGATCGCCGGACTGTAGTCTCTTTGTGACTCCACACCAGGAGGGCGCCGGGAGGCTCGCGGGTGATCTATCCGCTGGAGACCCCGGGTCGGTCCTTGACGGAGAGGGTGGTCCGAAGGCAGACTATCGGACCCCATTGGACAGGCTTGCCTGTATCGGGTAGCCTATTGCTTTGCGCTGCCTTTCTCCTCGCCCTGGCTCGGGTCTCGACTTGACTAGGGCGGCTTGGCGTGCGCTCCCAGCACCGATGTGATTTTGCGAGCCCGTGGAAGGACGCCCCTTGGTCGCCTCGCGCAACCCCCAGTCCGACAGCATTTCCGACGTTTCCGGCTCACCACGCCGCATCTCCTTCGCAAAGATCTCCGAACCTCTCGAGGTTCCGGATCTCCTTGCGCTGCAGGTGGACAGTTTCGACTGGCTGGTCGGTAACGAAACCTGGCAGGCCCGAGTGGCCGCCGCCGAGGCAGATGGGCGGACCGAACTGTCCGGTCCCAGCGGCCTCGAAGAGATCTTCGAAGAGATCTCCCCGATCGAGGACTTCAGCGGCACCATGTCGCTGTCGTTCCGCGACCACCGTTTCGAGCCGCCGAAGAACACGGTCGACGAATGCAAGGAGCGCGACGTCACGTACTCCGCGCCGCTGTTCGTCACGGCCGAGTTCATGAACAACGAAACCGGTGAGATCAAGAGCCAGACCGTCTTCATGGGTGACTTCCCGCTGATGACGCGCAAGGGCACCTTCGTCATCAACGGGACCGAGCGGGTCGTCGTGTCCCAGCTCGTCCGCTCGCCCGGTGTGTACTTCGAGCGCACTCCGGACAAGACGTCGGACAAGGACATCTTCACCGCCAAGATCATCCCGTCGCGCGGTGCGTGGCTGGAGTTCGAGGTGGACAAGCGCGACATGGTCGGCGTCCGTCTCGACCGCAAGCGCAAGCAGAACGTCACCGTCCTGCTGAAGGCGCTGGGCTGGACCGACGCGCAGATCCTGGAAGAGTTCGGCGACTACGAGTCGATCCGGCTGACCCTGGAGAAGGACCACACCTCCGGGCAGGACGACGCGCTGCTGGACATCTACCGCAAGCTGCGGCCGGGTGAACCGCCGACGCGCGAGGCCGCGCAGGCGCTGTTGGACAACTACTACTTCAACGGCAAGCGCTACGACCTGGCCAAGGTTGGTCGCTACAAGATCAACAAGAAGCTGGGCCGCGACGAGGCGCACGACACCGCGGTACTGACGATCGACGACATCGTCGCCACGATCAAGTACCTGGTCGCGCTGCACGAGGGCAAGACCGAGCTGCCTGCCCCGACCGGCGAGATCGTGGTCGAGGAAGACGACATCGACCACTTCGGCAACCGCCGGCTGCGGACCGTCGGCGAGCTGATCCAGAACCAGCTGCGCACCGGCCTGGCCCGGATGGAGCGCGTGGTCCGGGAGCGGATGACGACCCAGGACGTCGAGGCGATCACGCCGCAGACCCTGATCAACATCCGTCCGGTGGTGGCGGCGCTGAAGGAGTTCTTCGGCACCTCCCAGCTGTCCCAGTTCATGGACCAGACCAATCCGATCGCGGGTCTGACCCACAAGCGCCGCCTGTCGGCACTTGGCCCGGGTGGTCTGAGCCGGGAGCGGGCCGGCTTCGAGGTTCGCGACGTGCACCCGTCCCACTACGGCCGGATGTGCCCGATCGAGACCCCGGAAGGCCCGAACATCGGCCTGATCGGCTCGCTCGCGACGTACGGACGGGTGAACCCGTTCGGCTTCGTCGAGACGCCGTACCGCAAGGTCGTCGACGGCCAGGTCACCGACCAGGTGGACTACCTGACCGCGGACGAGGAGGACCGGTTCGTCATCGCGCAGGCCAACGCCGCGCTCACCGACGACGACCGGTTCGCCGAGGACCGGGTGCTGGTTCGCCGGCGCCACGGTGAGGTCGAGCTCGTGCTGGTCGACGACGTGGACTACATGGACGTCTCGCCGCGCCAGATGGTGTCGGTCGCGACGGCGATGATCCCGTTCCTCGAGCACGACGACGCCAACCGCGCCCTGATGGGCTCCAACATGCAGCGCCAGGCCGTTCCGCTGATCACCGCGGACGCCCCCCTGGTCGGTACCGGCATGGAGTTCCGCGGTGCGGTCGACGCCGGCGACGTGGTTGTCGCCGACAAGGCCGGTGTGATCAAGGAGGTCTCGGCCGACCTGATCGAGGTCGCCGCCGACGACGGCACGTACCAGACCTACCGGCTGGCGAAGTTCCGCCGCTCGAACCAGGGCACCTGCATCAACCAGCGTCCGCTGGTCGACGCGGGGCAGCGGGTCGAGATCGGCTCGCCGCTGGCCGACGGTCCGTGCACCGACGAGGGTGAGATGGCGCTCGGCCGCAACATGCTGGTCGCCTTCATGCCCTGGGAGGGTCACAACTACGAGGACGCGATCATCCTCTCCCAGCGCGTCGTACAGCAGGACCTGCTGACCTCGATCCACATCGAGGAGCACGAGGTCGACGCTCGCGACACCAAGCTGGGGCCGGAGGAGATCACCCGGGACATCCCGAACGTCTCCGACGAGATGCTGGCCGACCTCGACGAGCGCGGCATCATCCGCATCGGCGCCGAGGTCACCACCGGCGACATCCTGGTCGGCAAGGTCACGCCCAAGGGTGAGACCGAGCTGACCCCGGAGGAGCGGCTGCTGCGCGCGATCTTCGGCGAGAAGGCCCGCGAGGTCCGCGACACGTCGCTGAAGGTGCCGCACGGCGAGGAGGGCACCGTCATCGGTGTCCGCGTCTTCGACCGCGACAACGGCGACGAGCTGCCGCCGGGTGTGAACCAGCTGGTCCGGGTGTACGTCGCCCAGAAGCGGAAGATCTCGGTCGGCGACAAGCTGGCCGGACGCCACGGCAACAAGGGCGTCATCTCGAAGATCCTCCCGGTCGAGGACATGCCGTTCCTCGAGGACGGCACCCAGGTCGACATCATCCTGAACCCGCTGGGCGTGCCCGGCCGGATGAACGTCGGTCAGGTTCTGGAGACCCACCTCGGGTGGATCGCCAGCCGCGGCTGGAAGGTCGACCCGGACAACACCGAAGAGTGGGCCCAGCGACTGATCAAGATCGGCGCCGGCGAAGCCGAGCCGTTCACGAACGTCGCCACCCCGGTGTTCGACGGCGCCAAGGAGGAGGAGGTCACCGGCCTGCTCAGCTCCACGCTGCCGAACCGCGACGGTGTCCGGATGGTCGACGGCTCGGGCAAGGCCCGGCTGTTCGACGGCCGTTCGGGTGAGCCGTTCCCGGAGCCGGTCGGCGTCGGCTACATGTACATGCTGAAGCTGCACCACCTGGTCGACGACAAGATCCACGCACGGTCGACCGGTCCGTACTCGATGATCACCCAGCAGCCGCTGGGTGGTAAGGCCCAGTTCGGTGGCCAGCGGTTCGGCGAGATGGAGGTGTGGGCCCTCGAGGCCTACGGTGCCGCCTTCGCGCTGCAGGAGCTGCTCACCATCAAGTCGGACGACGTGGTCGGTCGCGTCAAGGTGTACGAAGCGATCGTCAAGGGCGAGAACATCCCGGAGCCGGGTATCCCGGAGTCCTTCAAGGTTCTGGTCAAGGAAATGCAGTCCCTGTGTCTGAACGTGGAAGTGCTCTCGTCCGACGGAAGCCGGGTCGAGATGCGCGACAGCGAAGAGGACGTCTTCCGCGCTGCGGAGGAACTGGGAATCGATCTGTCCCGGCGTGAGCCGAACAGTGTCGAAGAGGTCTGAGCGGGTTGCCGCTTGAGATCAACAACCAACTCACTCAGACCGCTTCAACAATCGGGAGATAACACATCGTGCTCGACGTGAACTTCTTCGACGAGCTTCGGATCGGCCTGGCCACCGCGGACGAGATCCGTCAGTGGTCGCACGGCGAGGTCAAGAAGCCCGAGACGATCAACTACCGGACGCTCAAGCCCGAGCGTGACGGTCTCTTCTGCGAGAAGATCTTCGGTCCCACCCGGGACTGGGAGTGCTACTGCGGCAAGTACAAGCGCGTTCGCTTCAAGGGCATCATCTGCGAGCGGTGTGGCGTCGAGGTCACCCGTTCCAAGGTGCGCCGCGAGCGGATGGGCCACATCGAGCTGGCCGCGCCGGTCACCCACATCTGGTACTTCAAGGGTGTTCCGTCGCGACTCGGCTACCTGCTCGACCTCGCCCCGAAGGACCTCGAGAAGGTCATCTACTTCGCGGCGTACATGATCACCGACGTCGACGACGAGGCGCGGCACCGCGACCTCTCGTCGTTGGAGGGCCGGACCGACGTCGAGCGCAAGCAGCTCGAGAACCGGCGCGACAACGACATCGAGACCCGGATGAAGAAGCTCGAGGAGGACCTGGCGCAGCTCGAGGCCGAGGGCGCCAAGGCCGACGTACGGCGCAAGGTCAAGGAAGGCGCCGAGCGTGAGGTCAAGCAGCTGCGCGACCGTGCGCAGCGCGAGATCGACCGCCTCGACGAGGTCTGGACCCGGTTCAAGAACCTGAAGGTCCAGGACCTCGAGGGCGACGAGATCCTCTACCGCGCCATGAAGGAGCGGTTCGGCAAGTACTTCGAGGGCGCCATGGGTGCCGCCGCGATCCAGCGCCGGCTGGAGACCTTCGACCTGAAGGCCGAGGCGGACAACCTGCGCGAGACGATCAAGACCGGTAAGGGCCAGCGCAAGACCCGCGCCCTGAAGCGGCTCAAGGTCGTCACCGCGTTCCTGGCCACCAACAACAGCCCGATGGGCATGGTGCTCGACTGCGTCCCGGTGATCCCGCCGGACCTGCGGCCGATGGTTCAGCTCGACGGTGGCCGGTTCGCCACCTCGGACCTGAACGACCTGTACCGCCGGGTGATCAACCGGAACAACCGGCTCAAGCGCCTGCTCGACCTGGGCGCGCCCGAGATCATCGTCAACAACGAGAAGCGGATGCTGCAGGAGGCCGTCGACGCACTGTTCGACAACGGCCGCCGTGGTCGTCCGGTCACCGGCCCGGGCAACCGGCCGCTGAAGTCGCTGTCCGACATGCTCAAGGGCAAGCAGGGTCGCTTCCGTCAGAACCTGCTGGGCAAGCGCGTCGACTACTCGGGCCGTTCGGTCATCGTGGTCGGCCCGCAGCTGAAGCTGCACCAGTGCGGTCTGCCGAAGGCGATGGCGCTGGAGCTGTTCAAGCCGTTCGTGATGAAGCGGCTGGTCGACCTCAACCACGCGCAGAACATCAAGTCCGCCAAGCGGATGGTCGAGCGTCAGCGCGCCCAGGTCTGGGACGTGCTGGAAGAGGTCATCACCGAGCACCCGGTCCTGCTCAACCGTGCACCAACCCTGCACCGGCTGGGTATCCAGGCGTTCGAGCCGCAGCTGATCGAGGGCAAGGCGATCCAGATCCACCCGCTCGTCTGCTCCGCGTTCAACGCGGACTTCGACGGTGACCAGATGGCGGTGCACCTGCCGCTGTCGGCCGAGGCGCAGGCCGAGGCCCGGATCCTGATGCTGTCGACCAACAACATCCTGAAGCCGGCCGACGGCCGTCCGGTCACGATGCCGACGCAGGACATGATCATCGGCATCTACTTCCTGACCATGCTGAAGGAAGGCGTCAAGGGCGAGGGCCGGGCGTTCAGCTCGGTCGCCGAGGCGCTGATGGCGTTCGACCGGCTCGAGCTGTCGCTGCAGGCCAAGATCACGCTGCGGCTGAACGAGTCCGGCGTACCGGCTGGTGCCACCGAGCGGGCCGAGGGTGGCTTCGCACTGGAGACCACGCTGGGCCGGGCGCTGTTCAACGAGGCGCTGCCGACGGACTACCCGTTCGTCGACGTCGAGGTCGGCAAGAAGCAGCTGGGCGGGATCGTCAACGACCTGGCCGAGCGTTACTCCAAGGTCGAGGTCGCGAACGCTCTGGACGCACTGAAGGACCTCGGTTTCCGCTGGGCCACCCGGTCGGGTGTCACGGTGTCGATCGACGACTTCAGCACGCCGCCGAGCAAGCCCGAGATCATGGCTCGCTACGAGTCGCAGGCCGAGAAGGTCCAGAAGCAGTTCGAGCGGGGTCTGATCACCTCGTCCGAGCGGCGGCAGGAACTGATCGAGATCTGGACCGGCGCCAACGCCGAGGTCGGCAAGGCGATGGAAGAGAACTTCGAGAAGGCCAACCCGATCTGGATGATGGTCCACTCGGGTGCCCGAGGCAACATGATGCAGATCCGGCAGATCGCCGGTATGCGTGGTCTGGTGGCCAACCCGAAGGGCGAGATCATCGCCCGGCCGATCAAGTCCAACTTCCGCGAGGGTCTGTCGGTGGTCGAGTACTTCATCGCCACCCACGGTGCCCGGAAGGGTCTGGCCGACACCGCGCTGCGGACCGCCGACTCGGGGTACCTGACCCGTCGTCTGGTGGACGTGTCGCAGGACGTGATCATCCGCGAGGAGGACTGCGGGACCGAGCGGGGTCTGCCGAAGAAGATCGGCGAGAAAGACCCGTCGGGCAAGGTCGTGCACGCCGAGAACGTGGAGACCAGTGCCTACGCACGGACGCTGGCCACCGATGTCTCGGGCGCCGACGGCACCGTCGTACTGACGGCCGGCAGCGACCTGGGCGACGTCTCGATCGCGAAGCTGGTCGAGGCCGGCGTCGAGGAGGTCAAGGTCCGCTCCGTGCTGACCTGTGACGCCAAGACCGGGACCTGCGCGAAGTGCTACGGGCGTTCGCTGGCGACCGGCAAGCCGGTCGACATCGGCGAGGCGGTCGGCATCATCGCGGCCCAGTCCATCGGTGAGCCGGGTACGCAGCTGACGATGCGTACCTTCCACACCGGCGGTGTCGCGGGTGATGACATCACCCACGGTCTGCCCCGTGTCGTCGAGCTGTTCGAGGCCCGGCAGCCGAAGGGCAAGGCGCCGATCGCCGAGGCGGCCGGCCGGATCGCGATCGAGGACACCGACAAGACCCGGAAGCTGGTGCTCACCCCGGACGACGGTTCCGAGGAGGTCGCCTACCCGGTGTCGAAGCGTGGTCGCCTGCTGATCGAAGAGGGTCAGCACGTCGAGGTCGGCCAGCAGCTGACGCAGGGTACGCCGGACCCGCAGGAGGTTCTGCGGATCCTCGGCGTACGCAAGGCGCAGGAGCACCTGGTGGACGAGGTCCAGGAGGTGTACCGGTCGCAGGGTGTGGCCATCCACGACAAGCACATCGAGATCATCGTCCGGCAGATGCTGCGCCGGGTCACGGTGATCGAGTCGGGCGACGCCCAGCTGCTGCCGGGTGAGCTCGCGGACCGGATCATGTTCGAGGCGGAGAACCGTCGCGTCGTGGCAGAGGGCGGTACGCCGGCCTCCGGTCGTCCGGTGCTGATGGGTATCACCAAGGCCTCGCTGGCCACCGAGTCGTGGCTGTCGGCCGCCTCCTTCCAGGAGACGACCCGCGTCCTGACCGAGGCCGCGATCCACGGCAAGTCCGACTCGCTGGTCGGTCTGAAGGAGAACGTCATCATCGGCAAGCTGATCCCGGCCGGTACGGGCATGGACCGTTACCGCAACATCCGGGTGGAGCCCACCGAGGAGGCGAAGGCCGCGATGTACTCGATGGTCGGCTACGAGTCGTACGACTACGACTTCGGCCCGTCCACCGGTCAGTCGGTCCCGCTCGACGACTTCGACCTCGGTTCCTACCAGAACTGAGCCAAGTCACCCGCGAGGGCGGCACTCCCACCTGGGGGTGCCGCCCTCGCGGCATTCCGGGAGTCAAACGCTTGGCTGACAGGGGATCCGGGCATTTTGACGGATGTTGTGCACCGGCTTCGGTAAGACACTCGGGGTGGCGGCTGAAAGTGTCCGGCTGATGCGCCAAGATTGGTCCATGACGGATCTCCCGGCCTACCTGCGGCCTTTCGTCCTGGGAGTTTTGGATGGGCCTGATGTCCGGGTGGACAGACTTGGGGAGATCGACTTCTATCGGCCGGCCGGCACCGCCCGGACCGGTGCGATCTTGTTCGTGCACGGGGGTCCTGGGCCCGACGGCCTCGAGGTGATGCCTCGGGACTGGCCGGTCTACCGGGGTTACGCGACCGCCGCCGCCAGACGAGGACTGGTGGCAGCTGTCGTCGACCACAGTTTGATCCGCGGGTTCGACCAGTTGGTCACCGCCGCGGACGAGGTGGAGACTGCGGTCGGCGTACTGCGTTCGGATCCACGAGTCGACCCCGACCGGGTCGGCCTGTGGTTCTTCTCCGGCGCCGGCCTGCTGGCAGGGGAGTGGCTGGACAGCCGCCCCGACTGGTTGCGTCTGGTCGCCCTCACCTATCCGCTCCTCGCCACCCCGCCCGGTGTCGACGATTTGGTCAATGCCGCCGAAGTGATCGGCAAACACAAGGACCTGCCGGTGCTGCTGACCAGGGCCGGGCTCGAGCATGAGGAGCTCGCCGGCCCGGTCGCGGAGTTCGTCTCCGCAGGTGGCACCGCGTTGGACATCATCGACGTACCGAAAGGGCACCACGGGTTCGACATGCTCGACCACACCGAAGAATCACGCGCCGCCGTCACCAAGGCCCTGGACTGGGCCATCGCCCACCTGGGTGAGGATCCGGACGGCCAGGAAAAACTCCTCGTCCCGCCACCGCAGACCAAGACCACCACTCGCCCGCCGACCACCTCCCGTCCGCCGACCAGCACTCGTCCGCCGGCCACGGCGAAGAAGGCGGCCGCAGTGAAGCGAGCCCCGGCACCCACCGTGCAGGCACCTGCTGAACCCGCCAGTCAGCCGGCGCCCGCCACCCTCCCGATCACCCCGCCGGCCGCGCCACCCGCCGCACCGACTGCCACACCAGCTGCCACGCCACCCGTCACCCCGGCTCCGGTTGTCAAGACCCCGCCGCTGGCAGACCTCGGAGCGGCCACCATTGCCGCTGTCACGGCCGATACCCAGGCCGCACGGGTGATCGGCCGCGAACACGCTGCGTACGCCGCACACGACCTCGAGGCGTTCCTGGCGATGTACTCGCCGACCGCCCGGATCCTGCTCGCGGACGGCACCGAGCTGAAGGGCCGCCGGTTCCTCCGGGAGCACTACCGGCCACGGTTCGACGCCGGCCGCTGCAAGACCGAGGTGGTGCAGAAGCTGATGCTCGGCGAGTGGGTGGTCGAGCACATCCTCGCCTACGATTCCGGCGATCCGACCCCGATGCTGGCGCTGTACCGGGTCACCGACGGATCGATCACCGAGGTCGAGTTCCGGGCCTGATTCCACCGGCAAGTGGTCTGGCCGTCGTACCAGCACGATCACGGCCAGACCGCCGGTGGTGAGGTCCTCAGAGCGTCGCGACCGGGTCACCGCGGTGACCCTGTAAGCTGGAAGAGCGGACAGACCTCAGCCCCGGTCGGTTACTCATTTTGACCGTGCTTGAGGCAGCCGCTAGTCTTAACGATCGTGCCCGGGTCATCCTGGGCCGTCATGCGTGCCCCTCTTCATCGGGTCTGCGCGCGTGGCACGGGAATCCTGCCGACAGTCTGGAAGATTACGGCTTCGGTACGCCCGTGCACACGCGACACACCCGACCGCGGGGGTCAGGCAAGCAAGAGCAGAGAGATAGCCGGACGACAGAAAGAGACCTACGCGGTGCCCACCATTCAGCAGCTGGTCCGCAAGGGCCGCCAGGACAAGGTGTCCAAGAACAAGACGCCCGCCCTGAAGGGTTCCCCTCAGCGTCGCGGTGTGTGCACGCGCGTCTACACGACCACACCGAAGAAGCCGAACTCGGCCCTTCGTAAGGTCGCGCGTGTCCGCCTGACCAGCGGCATCGAGGTCACCGCGTACATCCCCGGTGTCGGCCACAACCTGCAGGAGCACTCGATCGTGCTCGTGCGTGGCGGTCGTGTGAAGGACCTCCCGGGTGTCCGGTACAAGATCATCCGCGGTTCGCTCGACACCCAGGGTGTGAAGAACCGGAAGCAGGCGCGCAGCCACTACGGCGCGAAGAAGGAGAAGAGCTAATGCCGCGCAAGGGCCCCGCCCCGAAGCGTCCGGTCATCATCGACCCGGTCTACAGTTCGCCGCTCGTTACCCAGTTGATCTCCAAGATCCTGGTCGACGGCAAGAAGCAGATCGCGCAGAGCATCGTCTACAACGCGCTCGAGGGCACCCGGACCAAGACCGGCACCGACCCGGTGATCACGCTGAAGCGTGCGCTGGACAACGTGAAGCCGAGCATCGAGGTCAAGAGCCGCCGCGTCGGTGGCGCCACCTACCAGGTGCCGATCGAGGTCAAGCCCGGTCGCTCCACCACGCTGGCGCTGCGCTGGTTGACGTCGTACTCCCGCGCTCGTCGCGAGAAGACCATGGCCGAGCGCCTGATGAACGAGATCCTGGATGCCTCCAACGGCCTGGGAGCCTCGGTCAAGCGCCGCGAAGACACGCACAAGATGGCCGAAGCCAACAAGGCTTTCGCCCACTACCGCTGGTGATCCGGGGTCCGATCCGGACCCCAGAGTTCACCCTTTGGCAGCAGTACAGAATCGAGAGGTAGACCACCGAGGTGGCCGTACAAATCACCACCGACCTGGCCAAGGTCCGCAACATCGGGATCATGGCTCACATCGACGCCGGCAAGACGACGACGACCGAGCGGATCCTCTTCTACACCGGTATCACCTACAAGATCGGTGAGGTCCACGACGGCGCCGCCACGATGGACTGGATGGAGCAGGAGCAGGAGCGCGGCATCACCATCACGTCCGCCGCGACGACCTGCACCTGGAAAGACCACACCATCAACATCATCGACACCCCGGGCCACGTCGACTTCACCGTCGAGGTGGAGCGCTCGCTGCGCGTGCTCGACGGTGCGGTAGCCGTGTTCGACGGCGTTGCCGGTGTCGAGCCCCAGTCCGAGACCGTGTGGCGCCAGGCCGACCGGTACGGCGTTCCCCGGATCTGCTTCGTCAACAAGCTGGACCGGACCGGCGCGGAGTTCATGCGCTGCGTCGACATGATCATCGACCGGCTGGCCGCGGTGCCGCTGGTGCTGCAGCTGCCGATCGGTGCGGAGTCGGACTTCATCGGCGTCGTCGACCTGATCGGCATGCGCGCGCTGACCTGGCGCGGCGAGACCACGATGGGTGAGGACTACACGGTCGAGGAGATCCCGGCCAGCCACACCGAGATCGCGGCCGAGTGGCGCGACAAGCTGATCGAGACGCTGGCCGAGGCCGACGACGAGATCATGGAGATGTACCTGGAGGGCGACGAGCCCACCCAGGAGCAGGTCGTCGCCGCTATCCGGCGGGCCACCATCGCCAGCAAGCTGACCCCGGTCCTGACCGGCACCGCGTTCAAGAACAAGGGCGTCCAGCCCCTGCTCGACGCGATCAACGCCTTCCTGCCCAGCCCGCTCGACGTCCCGGCCATCGAGGGCCACGACGTCAAGGACTCGGACCAGGTCGTGCTGCGCAAGCCGGACGACAGCGAGCCGTTCTCGGCGCTGGCGTTCAAGATCGCGGCCGACCCGCACCTGGGCAAGCTGACCTTCATCCGGGTGTACTCGGGCAAGCTCGAGACCGGCACCCAGGTCCTGAACCCCACCAAGGGGCGCAAGGAGCGGATCGGCAAGATCTACCGGATGCACGCGAACAAGCGTGAGGAGATCGCGTCGATCGGCGCCGGCCACATCGTCGCCGTGATGGGTCTGAAGGACACCACCACCGGTGAGACGCTGGCCGACCCGGCCAAGCCCGTCGTACTGGAGTCGATGCAGTTCCCGGCCCCGGTCATCTCGGTCGCCATCGAGCCCAAGTCGAAGGGCGACCAGGAGAAGCTGGGCGTCGCGATCCAGCGGCTCGCCGAGGAGGACCCGACCTTCCAGGTTCGGACCGACGAGGACACCGGCCAGACCATCATCGCCGGTATGGGCGAGCTGCACCTCGAGGTGCTGGTCGACCGGATGAAGCGCGAGTTCCGGGTCGAGGCGAACGTCGGCAAGCCGCAGGTCGCCTACCGCGAGACCATCAAGAAGAAGGTCGAGAAGGTCGACTACACGCACAAGAAGCAGACCGGTGGTTCAGGTCAGTTCGCGCGTGTGATCATCAACATCGAGCCGACTTCGGTCGAGGCCGGTGGCGAGGGTGGCTACGAGTTCGTCAACTCCGTCACCGGTGGCCGCATCCCCCGGGAGTACATCCCGTCGGTGGACGAGGGCGCCCAGGAGGCGATGGAGTTCGGCGTACTGGCCGGCTACCCGATGGTGGACGTCAAGGTCACGCTGACCGACGGCGCCTACCACGACGTCGACTCGTCCGAGCTCGCATTCAAGATCGCCGGTTCGATGGCCTTCAAGGACGCCGCCCGGCGGGCGACTCCGGTCATCCTCGAGCCGATGTTCTCCGTCGAGGTCACCACACCCGAGGACTACATGGGTGAAGTGATCGGCGACCTCAACTCACGCCGCGGCCAGATCCAGTCGATGGACGAAGGCCCCGGTGGCAGCCGGGTCGTGAAGGCCCTGGTGCCGCTGTCGGAGATGTTCGGGTACGTCGGTGACCTGCGTTCCAAGACGCAGGGCCGCGCTTCGTACTCGATGCAGTTCGATTCCTACGCCGAGGTTCCGAAGAACGTGGCGGAAGAGATCATCAAGAAGGCCCGGGGCGAGTAATCTCTCGCTCCTGACCACCACACCCCAAGCGCGTCGGCGTACGGCGTAGTCAACATTTATCCAGGAGGGCCCCAGTGGCGAAGGCGAAGTTCGAGCGGACCAAGCCGCACGTCAACATCGGCACCATCGGTCACATCGACCACGGTAAGACCACGCTTACCGCGGCGATCACCAAGGTGCTGCACGACAAGTACCCGAACCTCAACGAGGCGTCGGCCTTCGATCAGATCGACAAGGCGCCCGAAGAGCGTCAGCGCGGTATCACCATCTCCATCGCGCACGTCGAGTACCAGACCGAGGCCCGGCACTACGCCCACGTTGACTGCCCGGGTCACGCGGACTACATCAAGAACATGATCACCGGTGCGGCCCAGATGGACGGTGCGATCCTGGTCGTCGCCGCCACCGACGGCCCGATGCCGCAGACGCGTGAGCACGTGCTGCTCGCCCGTCAGGTCGGCGTGCCGGCGATGGTCGTGGCGCTGAACAAGTGCGACATGGTCGACGACGAGGAGATCCTGGAGCTCGTCGAGCTCGAGGTCCGCGAGCTGCTCTCGGAGCAGGAGTTCGACGGTGACAACGCGCCGATCGTGCGGGTTGCCGCGCACCCGGCGCTGCAGGGCGACGCCAAGTGGGGCGAGTCGATCATCGAGCTGATGGACGCGGTCGACTCCTACATCCCGCAGCCGACCCGTGAGATCGACAAGCCGTTCCTGATGCCGGTGGAGGACGTCTTCACCATCACCGGTCGCGGTACGGTCATCACCGGCCGGATCGAGCGCGGCGTCGTCAAGATCAACGAGACGGTCGACATCGTCGGCATCCGTCCGGAGAAGCAGACCACGACGGTCACCGGTATCGAGATGTTCCGCAAGCTGCTCGACGAGGGCCAGGCCGGTGAGAACGTCGGTCTGCTGCTTCGTGGCACCAAGCGCGAGGACGTCGAGCGCGGCATGGTTGTCATCAAGCCGGGCACCACGACCCCGCACACCAACTTCGACGCTTCGGTCTACATCCTGTCGAAGGAGGAGGGCGGCCGTCACACGCCGTTCTTCCAGAACTACCGCCCGCAGTTCTACTTCCGCACCACGGACGTCACCGGCGTCGTCACGCTGCCCGAGGGCACCGAGATGGTCATGCCGGGCGACAACACCGACATGTCGGTCGAGCTGATTCAGCCGATCGCCATGGAAGAGGGCCTGAAGTTCGCGATCCGTGAAGGTGGCCGCACCGTCGGCGCCGGCCGGGTCACCAAGATCATCAAGTGATCTCACGAGGTCCGCGAGGGCTCGCACCACTGAGCCCCCGCGGACCTCTGCTTTGCGCCTGATCCGGCGCTCAGGTGGTACCGGATCAGGCGGAAAGCCACCCGATTGGCGTTTACACGCCGATCTAGGGCACAATATTCAGGTTGCTCAGGCGAGGCCGCCGGGGCGCGCCCCAGACTGTCGTCTGGCTGGTGCGCCGGACCGGAGACCATGCCGAGGTTCCGGTCCGAGACCGGGCCCCGATCACCACTCCAGGTCGACGAAGCGGTGGGTCACGCACGTTCCGCGTGCACGACACACCCGACCGCGGGGGTCGGAGCAACGAACGCGAAGACGATAGAGAAGGACGAAGCGAAGCGATGGCGGGACAAAAGATCCGCATCCGGCTGAAGGCCTACGACCACGAGGTCATCGACAGCTCGGCGCGCAAGATTGTCGACACGGTGACGCGTACTGGTGCGAAGGTTGCTGGCCCGGTGCCGTTGCCGACGGAAAAGAACGTGTTCTGCGTCATCCGCTCGCCGCACAAGTACAAGGACAGCCGCGAGCACTTCGAGATGCGCACCCACAAGCGGCTCATCGACATCATCGACCCCACGCCGAAGACCGTTGACTCGCTGATGCGGCTCGACCTCCCGGCCGGCGTCGACATCGAGATCAAGCTCTGAGGGACGCGAACAACCAATGAGCATTTCCACTAAGAACACGCGCGGTCTGCTGGGCACCAAGCTCGGCATGACCCAGACCTGGGACGAGAACAACCGAGTCGTCCCCGTCACCGTGATCCAGGCCGGCCCGTGCGTCGTGACCGAGGTTCGCACCTCGGACCGCAACGGGTACGACGGCGTCCAGATCGCCTTCGGCGACATCGACCCCCGCAAGGTGACCAAGCCGATGCGCGGTCACTTCGACAAGGCCGGCGTGACGCCGCGGCGCCACCTGCTGGAGCTGCGCACCGCCGACGCCAGCGAGTACACGCTGGGCCAGGAGATCAAGGCCGAGGCCTTCGAGGCCGGTGAGCGGGTCGACGTTTCCGCCACCAGCAAGGGCAAGGGCTTCGCCGGTGTGATGAAGCGGCACGGCTTCCACGGTCTGCGCGCCACCCACGGTGTGCACAAGAAGCACCGGTCGCCGGGCTCCATCGGCGGCTGCGCCACCCCGGGCCGGGTCTTCAAGGGCCTGCGGATGGCGGGCCGGATGGGCCACGAGCAGATCACCACGCAGAACATCACCGTGCACGCGGTCGACACCGAGCGCGGCCTGATCCTGCTGAAGGGTGCGGTTCCCGGCCCCAAGGGCGGCCTCGTGCTGATCCGCAACGCCGCGAAGGGAGCTGCGAAGTGAGCACCGTCGACGTCGTCGTCGTGAAGGGCGACAAGGTCAGCAAGAAGGGCTCCGCCGAGCTTCCGGCCGAGCTGTTCGACGTCCAGGTCAACATCCCGCTGATCCACCAGGTAGTGGTGGCCCAGCTGGCCGCGGCCCGTCAGGGCACGCACAAGACCAAGACCCGGGGCGAGGTGTCCGGCGGTGGCGCCAAGCCGTACCGCCAGAAGGGCACCGGTCGCGCCCGTCAGGGCTCGACCCGTGCGCCGCAGTTCACCGGTGGTGGCGTCGTCCACGGCCCCACGCCGCGTGACTACAGCCAGCGGACCCCGAAGAAGATGATCGCCGCCGCGCTCCGCGGCTCGCTGTCGGACCGGGCCCGTGACGGCCGCGTGTTCGTCGTCGAGAGCTTCGTGGACGGCGACAAGCCCTCCACCAAGTCGGCGCTGAAGGTGCTCGGCGAGGTCACCGATCCGGGCAAGGCGCTGGTCGTGGTCGACCGTGCCGACGAGCTGACCTGGCTGAGCCTGCGCAACGTGCAGCACGTGCACCTGATCGCGGCCGACCAGCTGAACGCGTACGACGTGCTGTGCAGCGACGCGGTCGTGTTCACCAAGAGCGCGCTCGACTCGTTCGTCGCCGGCGCGCCCAAGGGCAAGTCCGTCAAGGCCGTCGCCACGTCGACTGAGGCCGAGGAGGCAGAGGCATGAGCCACGGAGTCAACAAGGACCCCCGCGACGTGCTGCTCCGGCCGGTCGTGAGCGAGAAGAGCTACGGCCTGCTGGACGAGCAGAAGTACACGTTCGAGGTCGCACCGGACGCCAACAAGACCGAGATCAAGCTCGCGGTCGAGAAGGTGTTCAAGGTCAAGGTCAACGACGTCAACACCCTCAACCGCAAGGGCAAGCGCCGCCGCACTCGTGCCGGCTGGGGCAAGCGCCCGGACACCAAGCGAGCGATCGTGACCCTCAAGGGCGACGACCGCATCGACATCTTCGGAGGCCAGTCGTAATGGGGATCCGCAAGTACAAGCCGACAACGCCGGGCCGTCGTGGCTCGAGCGTGGCCGACTTCGTCGAGCTCACCCGTTCGACCCCTGAGAAGTCGTTGCTGCGCCCGCTGCCGAAGAAGGGCGGCCGGAACAACTCCGGCAAGATCACCACCCGGCACCACGGTGGCGGTCACAAGCGTGCGTACCGCCTGATCGACTTCAAGCGGTACGACAAGGACGGTGTGCCGGCCAAGGTCGCCGAGATCGAGTACGACCCGAACCGCACCGCGCGGATCGCACTGCTGCACTACGTCGACGGCGAGAAGCGCTACATCCTCGCCCCGTCGAACCTGAAGCAGGGCACGATCGTCGAGAACGGTCCGGGTGCCGACATCAAGGTGGGCAACAACCTGCCGCTGCGCAACATCCCGGTCGGCTCCACGGTGCACGCCGTCGAGCTGCGCCCGGGTGGCGGCGCGAAGATGGGCCGCTCGGCCGGTACCAGCATTCAGCTGGTCGCGAAGGAAGGCCGGATGGCCACCCTGCGGATGCCGTCCGGCGAGGTCCGGATGGTCGACGTGCGCTGCCGCGCCACCCTCGGTGAGGTCGGCAACGGCGAGCAGTCGAACATCAACTGGGGCAAGGCGGGCCGGATGCGCTGGAAGGGCAAGCGCCCGACCGTCCGCGGTGTCGCGATGAACCCGGTCGACCACCCGCACGGTGGTGGTGAGGGTAAGACCTCGGGTGGTCGCCACCCGGTGTCCCCGTGGGGTCAGCCTGAGGGCCGTACCCGCACCCGCAAGGAAAGCGACCGCATGATCGTCCGGCGCCGCAAGGCCGGCAAGAAGCGCTGATAGGAGCCGGCCAGAATGCCACGCAGCCTCAAGAAGGGCCCGTTCGTCGACCACCACCTGATGAAGAAGGTGGAGGTGCAGAACGAGAAGGGCACCCACAACGTCATCAAGACCTGGTCCCGCCGATCGATGATCGTGCCGGACATGATCGGCCACACGCTCGCGGTGCACGACGGCCGCAAGCACGTGCCGGTGTTCGTGACGGACGCGATGGTCGGGCACAAGCTCGGCGAGTTCGCCCCGACCCGGACGTTCAAGGGTCACGAGAAGGACGACCGGAAGTCACGGCGTCGCTGACCCATGGTCAGTGACGAAGCGAAAGCAACCTACGGAGAGATTCGAACATCATGAGCGTTCAAGAGCGTAGGGCGACCAGCGCCCGTCGCGAGAGCCTGCTGGGCGAAGAGCCCGGGGCCTTCGCGGTCGCGCGCTTCGTCCGCGTGACGCCGATGAAGGCGCGCCGCGTGGGCGATCTGGTGCGCGGTCTGGGCGTCGACGACGCACTCGCCACTCTGAAGTTCGCCCCGCAGGCCGCTGCCGCGACCGTGTACAAGGTCGTCGACAGCGCCGCGGCGAACGCCGAGGGCACCGAGCACCTGAGCCGGGCCGACCTGGTCGTGACCAAGGTCCTGGTGGACGAGGGGCCGACGCTGAAGCGTCACCGCCCGCGTGCCCAGGGCCGGGCCACCCGGATCGACAAGCGGACCAGCCACATCACCGTCGTGGTGACCCCGCGGGTCGAGGACGAGCCGGTCGAGAAGGCTCCCGCCAAGAAGTCCGCGAAGAAGGCCACCACGAAGAAGGCCGACTCCGCGAAGGCGGGCACGGCCAAGAAGGCGCCAGCGAAGAAGTCTGCGGCCAAGGCCGACCAGGCCGACACCGCCGAGAAGCCGGCCAAGAAGGCGACCGCCAAGAAGTCGGCCGCCAAGAAGGCCACCGCTGAGAAGAAGGAGTCCTGACGTGGGACAGAAGGTCAACCCGCACGGGTTCCGTCTCGGCATCAGCACGGACCACAAGAGCCGCTGGTACGCCGACAAGCTGTACAAGGACTATGTGGGCGAGGACGTCAAGATCCGTCGCCTGCTGAGCAAGGGCATGGAGCGCGCCGGCATCTCCCGCGTGGAGATCGAGCGCACCCGTGACCGCGTCCGGGTCGACATCCACACTGCTCGTCCGGGCATCGTCATCGGTCGCCGTGGCGCCGAGGCGGACCGGATCCGCGGCAGCCTGGAGGAGCTCACCGGCAAGCAGGTGCAGCTGAACATCCTCGAGGTGAAGAACGCCGAGGTCGACGCTCAGTTGGTCGCACAGGGTGTGGCCGAGCAGCTGTCCGGCCGCGTGGCGTTCCGCCGCGCGATGCGCAAGGCGATGCAGACCACCATGCGTGGCGGCGCCCTGGGTATCCGGATCCAGTGCTCCGGCCGTCTGGGTGGCGCCGAGATGTCGCGGTCGGAGTTCTACCGCGAAGGTCGGGTGCCGCTGCACACGCTCCGTGCGGACATCGACTACGGCTTCTACGAGGCCCGTACGACGTTCGGCCGGATCGGCGTGAAGGTCTGGATCTACAAGGGTGACGTGGCCGGCTCCCGGGCCGAGCGCGAGGCGCAGGCCGCGGCCCGCGCCGCCACCCAGCAGCGTCGGCCGGCCCGTCGCGACGACCGTGGTGGCCGTGGTGGCGACCGCGACCGTGGTGACCGCGGTGGCCGTCGCGACGACCGCCGGGACAACGCCCGCAACGCGGCTCCGGCCGCCGAGGCGAGCGCGCCGGCTGCCGAGAAGCCTGCCGAGACGACCGGAACGGAGAGCTGAACCATGCTCATCCCCCGCAAGGTCAAGCACCGCAAGCAGCACCACCCGAAGCGCTCCGGCGCTGCCAAGGGCGGCACCACGCTGGCGTTCGGTGAGTTCGGTATCCAGGCGCTGGAGAACCACTACGTCACCAACCGGCAGATCGAGGCCGCGCGTATCGCGATGACCCGGCACATCAAGCGTGGCGGCAAGGTGTGGATCAACATCTACCCGGACCGCCCGCTGACCAAGAAGCCTGCCGAGACCCGGATGGGTTCCGGTAAGGGTTCGCCGGAGTGGTGGATCGCCAACGTCAAGGCCGGCCGGGTGCTGTTCGAGCTCTCCGGTGTACCTGAGGACATCGCTCGCGAGGCCCTGCGCCGCGCGATTCACAAGTTGCCGATGAAGTGCCGCTTCATCACCCGAGAGGCAGGTGAGAACTGATGGCTATCCTGACCGCCGCCGAGCTGCGGAACCTGGGCCGGGACGAGCTGCTGAGCAAGCTCGGTGAAGCCAAGGAGGAGCTGTTCAACCTCCGGTTCCAGGCTGCCACGGGCCAGCTGGAGTCCCACGGCCGGCTGCGCGCCGTCCGCAAGGACATCGCCCGCATCTACACGGTGATGAGCGAGCGTGCGCTCGGCATCACCGATGAGGTCGACGCCCCCGCCGCCGAGGCCGAGGTCGAGACCGAAGAGGTCGCGGACGACAGCGAGAAGGCTGGGAGCAAGGCATGACCGAGAACGCAGCGAAGGACGACACCGTGAGCACGACCCCCGACGTGAAGCGAGGCAGCCGGAAGACCCGTGAGGGTCTGGTGCTGAGCGACAAGATGGACAAGACCGTCACCGTCGAGGTCGAGGACCGGGTCAAGCACAAGCTGTACGGCAAGGTCATCCGGCGTACCAGCAAGCTCAAGGCGCACGACGAGCAGAACGCAGCCGGCATCGGCGACCGTGTCCTCCTGATGGAGACCCGGCCGCTGTCGGCCACCAAGCGGTGGCGCGTCGTGGAGATCCTCGAGAAGGCGAAGTAGTCGTTCCGGCCTGACCGGCAACCAATCGAAATTATTCGTTCCGCAAGGCTCACGTGAGTGAGAACCAGCGAGACAACCAGGAGATCAACAGATGATCCAGCAGGAGTCGCGACTGAAGGTCGCCGACAACACGGGTGCCAAGGAGATCTTGTGCATCCGCGTTCTCGGTGGCTCCGGTCGGCGCTACGCCGGTGTCGGTGACACGATCGTCGCCACCGTCAAGGACGCGATCCCCGGCGGTGGTGTGAAGAAGGGTGACGTCGTCAAGGCGGTCGTCGTGCGGACCGTGAAGGAGCGCCGGCGTCCGGACGGCTCCTACATCCGCTTCGACGAGAACGCCGCGGTGATCCTGAAGGCCGACGGCGAGCCCCGAGGCACCCGCATCTTCGGGCCGGTCGGCCGGGAGCTGCGCGAGAAGCGGTTCATGAAGATCATCTCGCTTGCCCCGGAGGTGCTCTGAGATGGCTGCACAGAGGAAGCTGCACGTGAAGAAGGGCGACACGGTCCGCGTGATCGCCGGTAAGTCCAAGGGTCTCGAGGGCAAGATCATCCAGGTCATGCCCGACGCCGAGAAGGTCGTCGTCGAGGGCGTGAACCGGGTCAAGAAGCACACCAAGGTGCAGCAGGCCCAGCGCGGCGGCACCACCGGTGGCATCGTCACCCAGGAAGCCCCGATCCACGTCTCGAACGTGATGCTTCTGGTCGAGGTCGAGAAGGACGGCAAGAAGCAGAAGGTGACCACCCGCGTCGGTTACAACCGCGTCGAGGTGCAGAAGCGGCGCCCCGACGGCTCGACGTACACCGGTTTCCGGAGCGTCCGGATCGCGCGGCGTACCGGCGAGGAGATCTGATGACTGCGACGGCTACCGAGAACACCAAGGTTCAGCCGCGGCTGAAGACGAAGTACCGCGAAGAGATCGTCGGCAAGCTGCAGGAGCAGTTCCAGTTCGAGAACGTCATGCAGGTGCCCGGCCTCACCAAGATCGTGGTGAACATGGGTGTCGGCGAGGCGGCTCGCGACTCCAAGCTGATCGACGGCGCGGTCAAGGACCTGGCCGCGATCACCGGGCAGAAGGCCCAGGTGACCAAGGCCCGCAAGTCCATCGCGCAGTTCAAGCTGCGTGAGGGTATGCCGATCGGCGCCCACGTGACGCTGCGCGGCGACCGGATGTGGGAGTTCCTGGACCGGCTGCTGGCGCTCGCGCTGCCCCGGATCCGCGACTTCCGCGGTCTGTCGCCCAAGCAGTTCGACGGCACCGGGAACTACACCTTCGGTCTGACCGAGCAGGTGATGTTCCACGAGATCAACCAGGACCGCATCGACCGGGTCCGGGGTATGGACATCACCGTGGTGACCACCGCGAAGAACGACGACGAGGGCCGGGCCCTGCTGCGGCAGCTCGGTTTCCCGTTCAAGGAGAACTGACGTGGCGAAGACAGCACTCAAGGTCAAGCAGGCCCGGAAGCCGAAGTTCGCGGTGCGCGGTTACACCCGCTGCCAGCGCTGCGGCCGGCCGAAGGCGGTCTTCCGCAAGTTCGGCCTGTGCCGGATCTGCCTGCGGGAGATGGCGCACCGGGGCGAGCTGCCCGGTGTGACCAAGTCCAGCTGGTGACCGTCTCCACCCCCGATCTTTTCTCCATTCACCATCTAGTCACCGTAGGTCGCCGGCCGGCGAAACCACGGCGGGAAAGAGGCCCCAGGCCATGACGATGACCGACCCGATCGCAGACATGCTGACGCGTCTGCGCAACGCCAACCAGGCGTACCACGAGTCGACCTCGATGCCGTACAGCAAGATCAAGCAGGGCATCGCCGACATTCTCCAGCAGGAGGGTTACATCTCCTCCTACCAGGTGGAGGAGCCCAAGGAGGGCGCCGTCGGCAAGACCCTGATCGTCGACCTCAAGTTCGGCCCGAGCCGGGAGCGCTCCATTGCGGGCGTCCGCCGGATCAGCAAGCCGGGCCTGCGGGTCTACGCGAAGTCGACCAGTCTGCCCAAGGTCCTCGGTGGCCTGGGCGTCGCGATCATCTCGACGTCCCAGGGACTACTGACGGACCGCCAGGCCAAGAACAAGGGCGTCGGCGGGGAAGTCCTCGCCTACGTCTGGTGACGAAGAACCGGAAGGAGGACCACTGAAATGTCTCGCATCGGCAAACTCCCGGTCACGGTCCCGTCCGGCGTCGACGTCACGATCGACGGCCAGACGGTCACCGTGAAGGGTCCCAAGGGTCAGCTCTCGCATGTCGTGGCTGAGCCCATCGCGGTCAACCGGGACGAGGACGGCACCATCGCCGTCAGCCGCCCCGACGACCAGCGCAAGAGCAAGGAACTGCACGGCCTGTCCCGCACCCTGATCGCCAACCTGGTGACCGGTGTGACGGAGGGCTACGAGAAGAAGCTCGAGATCGTCGGCGTCGGGTACCGCGTCCTGTCCAAGGGACCGACCCAGCTGGAGTTCTCGCTCGGGTACAGCCACACCATCACGGTGGACGCGCCGGAAGGCATCACGTTCGCGGTGGAGGCGCCGACCCGCTTCTCGGTGCAGGGCATCGACAAGCAGTCCGTCGGCGAGGTTGCCGCCAACATCCGCAAGCTGCGCAAGCCTGAGCCGTACAAGGGCAAGGGCGTGCGGTACGCCGGCGAGCAGGTACGCCGCAAGGTCGGAAAGGCTGGTAAGTAACCATGGCGATCGGACTGCGTCCGCACAAGCACTCCGCCAAGAAGACGGCGTCGCGTCTGCGTCGCCAGATCCGGGTCCGGAAGAAGATCAACGGCACGGCCGACCGGCCGCGCCTGGTGGTCACCAAGTCCTCGAAGCACCTGTTCGTTCAGGTCATCGACGACGTGGCCGGCACGACGCTGGTGTCCGCCTCCACCATGGAGGCCGACCTGCGTGGCGCGGAGGCGAACAAGACCGACAAGGCCAAGACCGTCGGCGGCCTGATCGCCGACCGGGCCAAGGCCGCAGGCATCGACGCGGTCGTCTTCGACCGGGCCGGGAACAAGTACCACGGCCGCATCGCGGCACTGGCCGACGCCGCCCGTGAGGGCGGGCTCGGCTTCTGACATGGCGACACAAAGGGAAGAAGGTAGTTCGAAATGAGCGGAGGCCAGCAGCGTCGCGGAGGCGGCGCCGGTGGTGAGCGCCGTGGTCGCGACGGTGGTCGCGGTCAGGCAGCTGACAAGACCGCCTACATCGAGCGCGTGGTAGCCATCAACCGTGTTGCCAAGGTCGTGAAGGGTGGTCGTCGCTTCAGCTTCACCGCCCTCGTGGTCGTCGGCGACGGTGAAGGCACCGTCGGTGTGGGTTACGGCAAGGCCAAGGAGGTGCCCGCGGCGATCGCCAAGGGTGTCGAGGAGGCCAAGAAGTCGTTCTTCAAGGTGCCGCGGATCCAGGGCACCATCCCGCACCCGGTCCAGGGCGAGAAGGCCGCAGGCGTTGTCATGCTGCGTCCGGCCGCTCCCGGTACCGGTGTGATCGCGGGTGGCTCGGCACGCGCCGTACTGGAGTGCGCCGGGATCCACGACATCCTGAGCAAGTCGCTGGGTTCCTCCAACGCGATCAACGTGGTGCACGCCACGGTGGCCGCGCTGCAGGCCTTGGAGACTCCGGAAGCCGTGGCCGCGCGTCGCGGTATGCCGGTCGAGCACGTCGCCCCGGCGGCACTGCTGAAGGCGCGGGCGGAGGTCGTTTCCTGATGGCACGCCTGAAGGTGACCCAGACCCGTTCCGGCATCGGTGGCAAGCAGAACCAGCGCGACACCCTGCGGACGCTGGGCGTGAAGCGGATCGGCGACGTCGCCGTTCACGACGACCGCCCGGAGATCCGGGGCATGGTGCGTACGGTTCGCCACCTCATCACCGTCGAGGAGGTCGACTGACATGGCGCTGAAGGTTCATCACCTGCGTCCGGCGCCCGGCGCCAAGACCGCCAAGACCCGTGTGGGTCGTGGTGAGGGCAGCAAGGGCAAAACGGCCGGCCGCGGTACGAAGGGCAGCAAGGCCCGCAACAACATCCCCGAGTGGTTCGAGGGTGGCCAGATGCCGCTGCACATGCGGCTCCCGAAGCTGAAGGGCTTCAAGAGCAGGAACCGGGTGGAGTTCCAGGTCGTTAACCTGGACAAGCTCGGACAACTGTTCCCCGACGGTGGCGAGGTCGGCATCGCCGATCTGGTCGCCAAGGGTGCGGTTCGTAGCGGTCAGCCGGTCAAGGTACTGGGTGACGGCGAACTGACCGTGGCACTGCAGGTTTCGGTGCACAAGTTCTCCAAGTCCGCGAGTGAGAAGATCACGGCGGCCGGGGGAACCATCACCGAGGTGTGACGAGGTCCAGGGCTCGTGTGTGCCGGCGCTTGATATCCTGCGCCGGTCGGACGAGCCCTGGTTCGTCTCTTGCCCAGCTGCTTTGCTTGGCCCCTGCCCTGCCCGGGGCAGAGGAAACTTGTGGGAGGACAGGGTGTTAGGCGCCTTTGCCAACGCGTTCAAGACTCCGGACCTGCGCCGGAAGATCTTGTTCGTGCTCTTCATCGTCGTGATCTTCCGGATCGGCTCGGTCGTGCCGGCCCCCGGGGTGAACGTCCAGTCGCTGCACACCTGTATCAAGATCTCGCAGGGTGGTGCGAACGCGAACCTTTACAACCTGATCAACCTGTTCTCCGGCGGCGCGCTGCTGCAGCTCGCGATCTTCGCGCTCGGCATCATGCCGTACATCACCGCCAGCATCATCCTCCAGCTGCTCACCGTGGTGATCCCGCGGCTCGAGTCGCTGAAGAAGGAGGGCCAGGCGGGACAGGCCAAGATCACGCAGTACACCCGGTTCCTGACCGTCGGCCTCGCGATCCTGCAGTCGACCGCGTTCGTGGCGCTGGCCCGCACGCCGGGCCGCCTGTTCCAGGGTTGCTCCGAGCCGCTGCTGTACAAGGACGACTGGTTCACGATCAGCGTGATGGTGCTGACCATGACCGCCGGTACCGGCGTGATCATGTGGCTGGGCGAGCTGATCACCGACCGCGGTGTCGGCAACGGCATGTCGATCCTGATCTTCACCCAGATCGTCGCCACCTTCCCGACCCAGCTGTGGAACATCCGTAAGGAGAAGGGCATCCCCACCTTCGTGGTGGTGATCGCGATCGGTTTGGTGATCATGGCCGCGGTCATCTTCATCGAACAGGCGCAGCGCCGGATCCCGGTCCAGTACGCCAAGCGGATGGTCGGCCGGAAGATGTTCGGCGGCACCTCGACGTACATCCCGCTGAAGGTGAACCAGGCCGGTGTCATCCCGGTCATCTTCGCCTCCAGCCTGCTCTACCTCCCCGTGCTCGTGAGCCAGTTCCAGCAGGGCAAACCCTGGGCGAACTGGATCCAGGGGAACCTGGTCAAGGGCGACCACCCGATCTACATGGCGACGTACGTCGCTCTGATCATCTTCTTCACCTACTTCTACGTCTCGATCACCTTCAACCCGAAGGAAGTCGCGGACAACATGAAGAAGTACGGCGGCTTCATTCCCGGGATCCGGGCGGGACGGCCGACGGAGGAGTACCTGAAGTACGTGTTGGACCGCATCACGCTGCCCGGCGCGATCTACCTCGCGGCGATCTCGATGATCCCGCTGGTCGCCCTGGTTCTGCTGAACGCGAACCAGAACTTCCCGTTCGGTGGTACGTCGATCCTGATCATGGTCGGCGTCGGACTGGACACGGTGAAGCAGATCGAGAGTCAGCTGCAGCAGCGTAACTACGAAGGGTTCCTGCGCTGATGAGAATGTTGCTGATGGGTCCGCCCGGGGCGGGCAAGGGCACGCAGGCAAAGGTGCTTGCTGATCGCCTGAATATCCCGGCCGTTTCCACCGGCGACATCTTCCGTGCGAACGTCAAGGACGAGACGCCGCTCGGGCTCGAAGCGAAGCGCTACATGGACGCCGGGGACTACGTCCCGGACGAGGTCACCAACGCGATGGTGCGCGACCGTTTGTCCGAGGCAGACGCGGGTTCGGGCTTCCTGCTCGACGGGTACCCGCGGACGGTGGCCCAGGTGGGCACGCTGGACGACATCCTGGCCGACCACGGCCACAAGCTGGACGCGGTGGTGGCGCTGGTCGCCGACACCGACGTACTGGTGGGCCGGATGCTGAAGCGGGCCCAGACCGACGGCCGGACGGACGACTCCGAAGAGGTCATCCGGCACCGGCAGGACGTCTACACCGCCGAGACCAAGCCGCTGCTGAGTGTGTACGAGCAGCGCGGCCTGCTGGTCGAGGTGGACGGAGTCGGTGAGATCGACGAGGTGAGCGAGCGCGTGCTCGCCGCCCTCAAGACGGTGACCGAATAACCCCATGATGTTTCGGGACCGCGGGATCGAGATCAAGACCCGCGAGCAGATCCTCTCCATGCGTGCGGCCGGCCTGGTCGTCGGCCGCACGCTGGAACTGCTCCGCGGTGAGGTCCGGCCCGGTATCAGCACCGGCGAGCTCGACGCGATCGCCGAGGACAACATCCGTTCGGCCGGCGCGACGCCGTCGTTCAAGGGCTACCACGGTTTCACCGGCTCGATCTGCGCGTCGGTGAACGAAGAGATCGTGCACGGCATCCCCGGCGGCCGCGTGCTGGCCGAGGGGGATCTGATCTCGATCGACTGTGGCGCGATCGTCGACGGCTGGCACGGCGACGCCGCGATCACGGTGGCGGTGGGCGAGGTCGACGCCGAGTTGCTCGAGCTGGCCCGGATCTGCGCCGAGTCGATGTGGCACGGGTTCGCCGCCGCCAAGCTCGGTGGCCGGCTCACGGACATCTCCGCCGCGGTCGAGACGTTCGTACGGGCGAATTCGTCGTACGGGATCGTGGAAGACTTCGTCGGGCACGGGATCGGCTCGGCGATGCACCAGCCGCCGAACGTGCCGAACTTCGGCCGTCCGGGCCGTGGCCCCAAGCTGATCGAGGGTCTGGCGCTCGCGGTCGAGCCGATGCTCACCCTCGGCAAGCAGGAGAACCACACGCTCGAGGACGACTGGACCGTGGTCACCGACGACGGCCGCGCCGCCGCTCACACCGAGCACACGTTCACTCTCACCCCGCAGGGTCCCTGGGTGCTGACCGCGCTCGACGGCGGTGAGGCCGAGCTGGGCAAACTCGGTGTCAAGATCGGCCCACTCGCCGACTAGAAGTACTACAGTCCGCGTCCGCCCATCGGTGGACGCGAGGGAACCGCACCTGAGGCACACTTGAGACATGCCTCAGTACCAGCCGTACCAGCGTTTCACCGAAGCCGACCGCGAGAAGATCGCCGGCCGGTTGCGGGACGCGTTCGCCGACGGCCGGCTGGATCAGCCCGAGTTCTCGTCGCGTCTCGACCAGCTCTACACGGTCCAGACGTACGGCGAACTCGAGCCGCTGGTGCGTGATCTGCCACCGGTCCGGACGTACCAGACGCCCGAGGTGGTCAAGGACAGCAAGCCCGCCCCCGCGCCCGGCGACTTCCCGGAGCGGAAGAAAGGCGCCCATCCGGACCGGCGCTCCGGTGCGATCGGTGGTTTCACCGGTGTGGTCCTCGTCAACGTGGTGATCTGGTTCGTGATCGGCCTGGCCGGCGGCGGGCACTGGCCGTACTTCTGGCCGGTCTGGCTGTTGATCCCGTGGGCCATCATCGCCCTGGGCAATCTCGGGAAGCGCCGTTGACAGCGGCCCCGGTCACCCGCCGCGTCCTCGGCCCGCGCCTGCGGCCGGACTGGGCGTGGCAGCTGCGCCAGGGGTCCGCGCTGGTCTACGTGATCTGGTTCGCGATCGCCGTACCGCTGGTGATCGTCGGTCTGCTGCTGGAGCCGCGGTGGGTCGGTTGGTTCGTGCTGGGCTGGTTCCTGGTGCTGCTGCTGTTCACGCTGTACATGCGGATGGCGGAGAGCCGGCAGCGCAAGTCGTGGAACGATGCGGCCGGCCAGCTCGGCTGGCGGGTCAATGCGAGTGGCCCGGAGCTGCTGGAGCGCTGGCCGTTCCCGCCCTTCACCCTGGACCCGAACGCTTCCGTAGCGGACGTGACTACTGGTAGGCATCGAGGCCGGGAGTTCTGGACCGGGCGGTTCCGGCACAAGGTACGGCGGCGTGAGCTCGGCTTCGACTTCCTCGAGCTGCAGGTGGACCGGCCGCTCCCGCCGATGCAGGTGCTGCCCGCGGCGCTGGCCCCGGTGGCCGCCGCGAGTCTGTTGCCGATCAAGTTGACCGTCGACGCGTTGCCCGGGCACCACCTCCTGTTCAACGGTCGCGAGGACCACGCCCAGGCGGTGTTGCACCCGCGGGCGGTCGAGGCGCTGGCGCAGGTGCCGCCGTTCGGCTTCAGCTGCGAGGGACGGCGGTTCGTGGCGATCCTTCCGGCGTACCGCGATGCCACCACCGCCATCGCCCAGTTGGACGCTGCCTGCGACCTGCTCGACCTGATGCCGCAGCAGATCTGGCGCGAGGGCGAACAGTGGGCGGCCACACACTCTCCGTGACCATTACGCAGGGCGCTGGTCTCGATTGGGTTTCCGGTGGGGGAGTGGCGTAGACTCAACCCTTGGCTCTTTGTGGAGCCATAGTCAGTCACGTCTACAGAAGTGCGAGGACATGCCCAAAAAAGAGGGAGTTATCGAACTCGAGGGCACCATCGTCGAGGCCCTGCCGAACGCGATGTTCCGTGTTGAGCTGTCCAACGGGCACAAGGTGCTCGCGCACATCAGCGGCAAGATGAGGCAGCACTACATCCGTATCCTCCCCGAGGACCGGGTCGTCGTGGAGCTGTCGCCGTACGACCTCACCCGAGGCCGGATCGTCTATCGGTACAAGTAACACCACCAACACCTGTCGAAGAAAGTAGCTCGATGAAGGTCAACCCGAGCGTCAAGAAGATCTGCGACAAGTGCAAGGTGATCCGCCGTCACGGCCGGGTCATGGTGATCTGCGAGAACCCGCGGCACAAGCAGCGGCAGGGCTGACAAGCCTTACTCGAGCAGTACACGGCACTTTCGCACCACAGCGCGCATGCTCGTCCAGCACCTAGGCACCACGCTGGGCGTCGCCCCTGGAACAGAGGCCAGGGCCTTGCCGGTGATCAAACAACTCACCGAGGCGGGCAAGGACGCAGCGCGCCACCACACCTCTGCTGACGAAAGGAACACCGCCACATGGCACGCCTCGTAGGAGTCGACCTGCCGCGCGACAAGCGCATCGAGGTCGCACTCACCTACATCTTCGGTGTAGGTCGTACTCGCGCCCTGAAGACGCTCGAAGCCACCGGCATCTCCGGTGACAAGCGCGTCCACGAGCTGGGCGACGAGGAGCTGGTTCAGCTCCGGGACTGGATCGAAGGCAACTACAAGATCGAGGGTGACCTCCGTCGCGAGGTCACCGCGGACATCCGCCGCAAGATCGAGATCGGGTCGTACCAGGGTCGCCGGCACCGCAGCGGCCTGCCGGTACGTGGTCAGCGCACGCGGACCAACGCCCGCAGCCGCAAGGGTCGTCGCAAGGCGATCGCCGGCAAGAAGAAGAAGTGATGACCCGGATGACCGTCGACCAGCCCAGGAGCAACTGACCTATGCCTCCCAAGAGCCGCACAGCGGCCGGCGCGAAGAAGGTGCGCCGCAAGGAGAAGAAGAACGTGGCCGCCGGCCACGCGCACATCAAGAGCACGTTCAACAACACGATCGTGACGATCACCGACCCGACCGGCGCGGTCATCTCGTGGGCTTCCGCGGGCACCGTCGGCTTCAAGGGTTCGCGCAAGTCCACCCCGTTCGCCGCGCAGATGGCCGCCGAGGCCGCCGGGCGCCGAGCGATGGAGCACGGCATGCGCAAGATCGACGTGTTCGTGAAGGGTCCCGGCTCCGGCCGTGAGACCGCGATCCGTTCGCTGGGTGCCGTCGGCCTCGAGGTCGGCACCATCCAGGACGTCACCCCGACCGCCCACAACGGATGCCGCCCGCCGAAGCGGCGCCGGGTCTGACCCAGAGAGGTAGGTAGCGAAACATGGCCCGTTACACCGGACCGATGACCAAGAAGTCGCGCCGTCTCGGGGTTGACCTCGTCGGTGGCGACAAGGCGTTCGAGCGCCGTCCGTACCCGCCGGGTATGCACGGCCGCGGCCGTCCGAAGGAGAGCGAGTACCTGCTCCAGCTGCGCGAGAAGCAGAAGGCCCGCTTCTCGTACGGCGTCCTGGAGAAGCAGTTCCGCCGGTACTACGAGGAGGCCTCGCGGCGCTCCGGCAAGACCGGTGACAACCTGCTGATCATCCTGGAGTCCCGGCTGGACAACGTGGTGTACCGCTCCGGCCTGGCCCGCACCCGTCGGCAGGCCCGTCAGCTCGTCGTGCACGGTCACTTCACCGTGAACGGCGTCAAGGTGAACATCCCGTCGTACCGGGTGGCTGCGCACGACATCATCGATGTCAAGGCGAAGTCGGTCGAGACGACCCCGTTCATCATCGCCCGGGAGACGCACTCCGAGCGCGTCGTCCCGGCTTGGCTCGAGGTGCTGCCCGAGCGGCTGCGCATCCTCGTCCACCAGCTGCCGACCCGGCAGCAGATCGACACCCAGGTCGCCGAGCACCTGATCGTCGAGCTCTACTCGAAGAACTGATCCTGCTCCGGCCGGTGGCCTCCTGGGCCGCCGGCCGGAAACGGTCAGTTCTTCACTTCGCGGCCTCAAATAGTGGTCGTCGCGGAAAAGAAGGAAGTTAGACAGTGCTTATCGCACAGCGCCCCACCCTGACCGAAGAGGTCGTCGGCGAGCACCGCTCGCGGTTCGTGATCGAGCCGCTGGAGCCGGGCTTCGGTTACACCCTCGGCAACTCGATCCGCCGGACCCTGCTGTCCTCCATCCCCGGTGCCGCCGTCACCAGCATCAAGGTCGACGGTGTCCTGCACGAGTTCTCGACCGTTGCCGGGGTCAAGGAAGACGCCACCCAGCTGATCCTGAACCTGAAGGACCTGGTCGTCTCCTCCGAGCACGACGAGCCGGTCACCATGTACCTGCGCAAGCAGGGCCCCGGTGACGTCACCGCCGCCGACATCGCGCCGCCGGCCGGTGTCGAGGTGCACAACCCGGACCTGAAGATCGCCACCCTGAACGAGAAGGGCCGGCTCGAGATGGAGCTGGTCGTGGAGCGCGGGCGCGGTTACGTGTCGGCGATCCAGAACAAGTCCGCCGACGCCGAGATCGGCCGGATGCCGGTCGACTCGATCTACTCGCCGGTGCTCAAGGTCACCTACAAGGTCGAGGCGACCCGTGTCGAGCAGCGCACCGACTTCGACCGCCTCGTGGTCGACGTCGAGACCAAGCCGTCGATGCTCCCGCGGGACGCGGTCGCATCGGCCGGTAAGACCCTGGTCGAGCTGTTCGGCCTGGCCCGCGAGCTGAACGTCGAGGCCGAGGGCATCGACATCGGCCCGTCGCCGGTCGACGAGCAGATGGCGGCCGACCTGGCCCTGCCGGTCGAGGACCTGCAGCTGACCGTCCGGTCGTACAACTGCCTCAAGCGTGAGGGCATCCACACCGTGGGTGAGCTGATCTCGCGCAGCGAGCAGGACCTGCTGGACATCCGCAACTTCGGCTCCAAGTCGATCGACGAGGTCAAGCTGAAGCTGGCCGAGATGGGCCTGTCGCTGAAGGACTCGCCTCCTGGCTTCGACCTGCGTGCGGCCGCCGAGGCCTACGGCAGCGAGGCGGACGACGAGGACGAGAGCTTCGCCGAGACCGAGCAGTACTGACGTACTGAGTCAACCACCCCCGGGTCCCTTTGTGGCCTGAGATTCCTGGAGTCAAGAGATGCCTACCCCAACCAAGGGTGCCCGGCTGGGCGGCAGCCCGGCGCACGAGAAGCTGATCCTCAGCAACCTCGCGACGTCGCTGTTCGAGCACGGCGCCATCACCACCACCGCGGCCAAGGCCAAGCGCCTGCAGCCGCTGGCGGAGTCGATGATCACCAAGGCGAAGCGTGGTGACCTGAACTCGCGCCGCCAGGTGATGAAGCGGATCAAGGACAAGAGCGTCGTGCACGTGCTCTTCACCGAGATCGGCGAGCGGTACGCCGACCGTCCGGGCGGCTACACCCGGATCACCAAGCTCGGTCCGCGGAAGGGCGACAACGCCCCGATGGTGAAGATCGAGCTGGTCGAGGCCCTGGCCGAATCGCCGAAGGCGAAGAAGGCTGCCGCGAAGAAGGCCCCGGCGAAGAAGGCCGCCGCCAAGAAGGCGGAGACCGAGGACAAGGTCGAGGACGTTCAGGACGAGAAGGTCCAGGACGTCACCGCGGGCAAGTACGAGGGCTCCGCCGCCCCGAACGCCGACGGCTCCGCGCCGGCCGGCTTCGACATCAAGGGCAACGAGAACTCGATGAAGTTCCACACCACCGACTCGCCGTGGTACGACCAGACCGAGGCTGAGGTCTGGTTCAAGAGCGAGGCGGACGCCGAGGCGGCCGGCTTCACCAAGGCCGGCGATACCGAGGACGACAAGTAAGTCCAGGCTCCAGCGCAGCGCCCCTCACTTCACGGTGAGGGGCGCTGTTCGGGTTAGATTGCCGTGTGCGTTGGCGGATTGACCTGAGGTACGACGGAACGGCCTTCCACGGCTGGGCCCGGCAGGACGGGCTCCGAACCGTGCAGGGCGTGCTCGAAGAGACCCTGCAGGTCGTACTGCGCTTGTCCGAGCCGCTGACCGTCACCTGCGCCGGCCGTACGGACACCGGCGTACATGCTCGGGGCCAGGTCACCCACGTGGACGTGAACGGCGCTGTGGACCCGCTGAGGCTGTTGAGAAGCCTGAACGGCGTCCTGCCCGCGGATGTGGCTGTCACCGCCGTCAATGCGGCTCCAGACGGCTTTGACGCCCGGTTCTCCGCCCTGGCCCGTCGCTACGTATACCGCGTGTGCGATGACCCGGCCGGCTGGGATCCGCTGACGCGTGGCCATGTACTGCGGGTGGGCCGCCCACTGGATGTGGATCGGATGAACGCGGCCGCGACCGGACTGCTCGGTGAGCACGACTTCGCGGCGTTCTGCAAGAAGCGTGAGGGGGCCAGCACAGTGCGCGCGTTGCTGGAGTTCTCCTGGCGACGAACAGCTCCCGGGCTTCTGGAGGGCACTGTGATCGCGGATGCCTTCTGCCACTCGATGGTCCGGGCCCTGGTCGGTTCGATGATCCCGGTGGGGGACGGACGCCGTGAGGTCGATTGGCCGGCCGCCGTACTGGCTGGGAAGATCCGGGACTCGGCTGTGTCGGTGTTGCCCGCGCACGGGCTGACACTGGAGGAAGTGCGTTACCCGGCGGATGACGAGCTGGCCGCACGGGCGCTTCAGGCCCGTCAGGTCAGGGGAGAGGTACACCAGCGTGGCTGACCACTACTTCTCGGCGGAGCCCGGTTCCGCCGATGTACGGCGTACTGTCGAGGCCCGGATCTGGGGACGCGAGTACACGTTCACCACCGCGACCGGTGTGTTCTCCCGGGACCGCTTGGACATCGGTACGTCGGTACTGCTGCGCGAGGTGGATCCGCCCAAGGAATCGGGGACGTTCCTCGACCTGGGGACCGGCTACGGGCCGATCGCTTGCGCACTCGCGGTCGAGACCAGCGCAGTGGTGTGGGCCGTCGACGTGAACACCCGGGCTTTGGAGCTCACCGCGGAGAACGCGCGTACGGCGGGTGTGGAAGACCGCGTGAAGCCGGCGCTGCCGGACGACGTACCGGATGACGTGGTGTTCGACCAGATCTGGAGCAACCCGGCGATCCACATCGGCAAGCCAGAGCTGCACAAGATGCTGCTGCTCTGGCTTGCCCGTCTCGCCCCCGACGGCGTGGCGTGGTTCGTCGTCGGCAAGAACCTCGGTGGGGACTCCCTCCAGCGCTGGCTGACCGAGCAGGGCTACCCCTGCTCGCGAACAGGCAGTGCGAAGGGCTTCCGGGTGCTGCGCGCTACCCGCGGCCGCTGACGTCCCGCTCGGACCGGCCGGCCTCCGGCAGGTGCGCGGGTCCGGTGGATGCAGCCACACCCTTGGCTCGGGTGCTACCGGCGAGTGCTTGGCCTGTGGTTGCCGCCCGCAACGCCTGGTCCGCGGACGAACTGACCCTGTCGATAGGTCTCCGGGTCTTGTCGATGGCACGCGTGAGCTTCTGGCTCAGCGCTCTGCCGGCGGTGGCTCGACTCCACGCATGAAGTTTGGCCTGGCCGGTGCGGTCGGCCTCCTGAGCGGTCGCGAAGGTGGTCCGGATGTTCCCGGCGAGGGCCGTCGTGGCGCTGTCCCACTGACCGCGGTCGACGACTTTGCCCTGGTTACCGAGGCTCAAGGCGGCTGCCTTGGCGAAGCGTTCGTCCGGTGGTGTGGTGAGGAGCTCGGCGGCAACCTGGTGCGGCTGCAGGCGGAGTTGCTGCCCGGCCTTCTTCGTCAGGGCCGCCGTGACCTGCGCGGTCGCTGTCTGGCTGTGCTCGGAGCTGGCGTCCCGGGGCGGATCGGGGTAGCCGACAGCGGCGAGCAGGTGACCCCGTTGGCGCTCGACGAAGTCTCGCCGCAGCTGGTCCTCGAAGGCCTGCGCGACGGGATCGGCAGCCGCACTGCCTGGTGTGCTCGGGTTGCAGAGATGGGCGGCCTGACTCGCGACGGCATCGACAGCCGCGTGGACCTCGGGCGTGGGCGGTGCGGTCAGGTCGGCGGTCGCGAGTACGTCGATCACCTTCTCCCGGTCGAACGTCAGCGCACGGTCCGGACCGGCGTACCCGAGCATCTCGCTGGGAAGAGTTGCCTCGTGCAACTGTCCGTTCCAGTAGTCGGTCTCGCCGGCGGTCAGCTCGGACTGCACGGCGGCCACGAGACTCGAGACCTGGGCATAACCGCGTTGCTCGCTGTCGATGTTGTCCCTGGCTTCGTCGAGGTGCCGAACCAGGTTCGTCACCGCCTCCGCGCCGAGCTGGTTGCCGACTGTCCTGGTGTTCCGGCCCATGAAGGCGTGATCTTCGCACCTGGCGAAGCTGGTATCGAGTTCCTGCACGAGACGTGCCTTCAGCGCGGCCAGGTGGTCCGGCGGCAGGGTGCGTGCGGATCCGTCCGGCAGGCGTCGCTGCTGCGGGTCGCGCTCGATCAACGTGTCCGCGAGCACCTCGAAGCGTTCCGCCGGCTCCGCTCGCCGCAGCAGATAGTCGAGTTCCTCGGGCTCCATCTTCATCCGCTCGCCGAGCGTGCCGGTCAGCGTTCGCGTCGCAGCCTGGTACAGCGGGTGCCGGTCGCCCAGGTTGTTGATCTGCGCGAACTCGAGCTCGAGATGCGATTCCCGGATCATCCTCGGGAGGTCGATGTTGTCGCGTAGTCCGCGGTCCAGGACCTTCAACGCGGCGCTGAGGTCCCGGTCGCGCGGCAGCACCATGTCCCCGTAGACGCGCCCGAATCTGGCCACCGTGTACCTGACCTGCCTGGTCTCGGCCAGGGTGGGATCAGGGTATTGGCCTGCGTAGCGCGCGTTCAGCAGTCGCTCGCCGGCCATCGTCGCCCAGCCCGCCGACTGTGCGCTCAAGGTCATGGATCCGTCCGGATTCGCCCTGGTCCCGATGCCCAGCTCGGTCTGCCGGAACAGCTCGAACGGCTCGGAGCGGCGCCGTCTCCCCATGATGTCGTCCATCGTGTCGGCCCAACCCAGGGCCATGTCGGCGCCGCGGTCGAAACGAGTGTCCATGCGCACTTCGTTCTCTCTCGCCATACCTGGTGCATCCTCCAGCTCGAAAAATTGCAGCGTAAACCTGTCTAGCGGTCATGCTGGGCTACTCTGCGAACCCGGCGCATCGGGCCCGAGGTTGCGGGTGTGCAACGAACCCAGGGCCGGCGCCGTCCTGAGGGTATGGAGGCAGCCTTGGCGGCAGCAGAGGCACGAACCGAGTCGCTGGACTTCGAGGTGTGGGTCACCGAGAAGGCCGACGCTCTGCTGCGGTTCGCCTATGTCCTGACCGGGGACCGCAGCCTGGCCGAGGACGCCGTACAGGATGCCTTGACGACGGCCTGTGCCCGCTGGAGCCGGGTGAGCCGGGCCGACGACCCCGAGGCGTACGTGAAGCGGATGGTGGTGAACGCACACATCTCCTGGTGGCGCCGGTTCCGTCGCCGCGAGGCGCCGACACCGGACCCGGTCCGGACCGCGTCGGCCGCACCGGACGGAGCGGGTGCGCGGGCCGAGTCGGAGGCGGTCTGGGCGCTCTGCGCGACGCTGCCGGACAAACAGCGAGCAGCCGTCGTACTGCGTTTCTACGAAGACCTTTCGTACGCCGAGATCGGTGCGCTGCTGCACTGCGCCGAAGCCACTGCCAGATCGCACGTCCATCGAGCACTGGCCGCACTGAAGACCACGCTGAGCAAGGAAGGAGCCGAGGATGCCTGAGCACGACCCTGAGCAGGAGCTCGGCCCCAAGATCGCATCGGCGTTCCAGAACCGGGCCGACAGCGCCGGCGAGTTGCGTAGCAGCGGACTGGCCCGAGAGGCCCGGCGGCGGGTCCACAAACGGCGGCAGACGCTGACCGTAGCGGCGGCGGCCGTCCTGGTCGTCGTGGCCATCGGCGGCGGCTGGAACCTCGCGAACCAACCGTCGCAGGACGCCTCGACCGCCAGCAGCGCGGGGGACAGCAAAGAGGGCGCGGGCACTCCCGACAAGTCGATCCAGGGCGTGCTTCCGTCCGAGGCTGCCCGACCGTCCTGTCCGATCACTCACCCGATTCTCAAGGCCGACGGTGGCAACGAACTGGCGGCTGGGACCGGGCTGGATCTGAGCACTCCGGTACAGGGGCTGGAGGCGTGCCGCTATCAACTCACCACGGGTGCGCTGCTGGGGCAGCAGAGGTTCCCGTCCGCAGTGGCGCAGCAGGTGGTCGATGCGATCAAGGTGCTGCCGGAACGGAACCCGGCCCTGCCGGTCTTCAAGTGTGCACCGTCGACCGCCAAGCCGTCGGAGGCGATCGTGCTGCGGTTCGACACCGCGACCGGCGTCCGCGAGATCTGGGTCGAGTACGACGGCTGCGAGTCGGCCGGCTTCTTCACCGGCACCCACACCTACGGCCTGTACTCCGCGCCCCTCAAGCTCTTCATGGTCGGCGACGTGCGCCCAACCGGTGGCACATATCTGAGCGCCTTGAAGGACTGGTAGCTCACTCGACGCCGCGCTCAGTGCTACGCCGACTTTCCAGCTTGTGCACGTTGTCGGTGGTCGTCGCGGGAACGGCCGGACCGGCCGGTGCGGTGTGCTCCCACAGGAATCGCTGCAGGTCCTGCACCTCCTGCTCCCGTGCCGTCGGGTACGGCTGGTCGGGCAGCTTCGCGTTCTCCTCGTACCCCTGCACCGGCTCCTGCGCGGGCCAGCCCCGGTCGGCCCAGATCTCCCGGATCTCCTCCTGCCGGTCGAGGAAGGTGTCATGGAGCTCGGCCGGGAGCCTGGGTGGCTCGGTGCCGGGGTGTTCTGCCTGCCAGCCCCGGTAGTGCGACTCGATGTCCTCCAGGTTCGCGCCGAGCTCGGTCATCGCCCACTCGGCGGATTCGCTGCCCCAGCTCTGCTTGGTGCCGGGGTGGGTGAGCTGACTGAGCTCTGTCATCGTCAGTCCGCGGAGCTCTCGCCGTACCGGTCCCGCGAGGGCCTCCCGGACCTCCGCGCGGTGGTCGTCCGGCACCAGGCCTTCCAGCTTGTTGTCGATGATCTTGTCCGCGATCGCGGTGAAACGCTGCGCGCGCCCGGTCTGCTCGATCGTCGCCCGCACCTCGGGCACTGGCACTCCGGTGTGCCCGGCCAGGCTGTGCATCATCATGTTCGTCGCCGTGGAGTACGCCGGAAGCCGCATGCTCGTGCCGGTGTACACACCCCGGTCCGCGCCGAACCCGATGTCGTCGAGCAACGCCTCGTCCGAGTTGTTCCGCGTCCAGTCGTCCGCGAGCGTCTGCTCGAGGGCGAGGTCCTCGAGCGACCCGAGCTTCGTAGCACCGGGCGGACTGTCGTCGCCGGGAGCCGACAGTGATTGTCGCGCCAGATTCACCGCGAGTACGGCGGCCTGCCCGGTCTTGACGGCTTCGGCGGAGGAGAGCCGCTCGTCGCTGCTCATGGCCGCCCGGGCCGGCTCGAGTACGTAGGCGCGGTGGACGCTCAGACTGCCGTCGCGGTCGAAATGGCCCGCAGCCGGCAACGTCTCCTCGTACAGCTTCCCGTTCCAGTTCGAGGGCCGGCCGGATCGCTGCTCGACCGCGCGGACCACTCGCGCCATCCACTCGTACTCCCAGCTGCCCGGAAGGATCTCGTTCACCGGGCCTCCTCCTCCGAGAGTGCGCGGAACTGCTGGAGGAGCGTGCTGTTCAGCAGCAGTACGGCGCTGTCCTGTCCGGGTGGCGCCTGCGCGGCCAGCGCCGCGATGCGCTCCATGGTCCGCGGCAGTGAGCGGATCCGCTCGCCGGGTGACGCGGTCGACATGACCGCCTCGGCGTACAGGCGTTGCGCCTCGGACCATGCGTCGGTGGTCATGCGTACCTCTCCTCGCCTCCAGGACCCCGCAGATCATTCCGCCTCAGGGGGTCGATAAGTATTCGCCGTCCTGGGCTGTGGCGGTCAGACTGTTGAGATGGGTCACGTGGATGTCGCCGGTGTCGGGTACGAGCTGCCGGACGGGCGGGTGTTGCTGGACGACATCACGTTCCGGGTCGGGGACGGTGCCAAGGTCGCGCTGGTCGGGGCGAACGGGTCCGGCAAGACCACGCTGACCAGGATCATCGCCGGCGACCTGAAGCCACACAGCGGCAGCGTCTCGCGGTCCGGTGGGCTCGGCGTGATGCGCCAGTTCGTCGGCTCGGTCCGGGACTCGACGACCGTGCGCGACCTGCTCCTCGGTGTCGCACCGGCGGCGATCCAGGACGCCGCGGCCAAGCTGGACCAGGCCGAGCTGGCGATGATGGAGAACGACGAGGAGAAGACCCAGCTCAAGTACGCCCAAGCGGTGTCCGACTGGGGCGAGGTCGGCGGGTACGACGCTGAGGTCCTCTGGGACGTCTGTACGACGGCTGCCCTCGGCGTACCGTTCGAGCGCTGTCGCTGGCGCGAGGTGAAGACGCTGTCCGGCGGTGAGCAGAAGCGCCTGGTCCTGGAAGCCCTGCTGCGTGGACCGGAGCAGGTCCTGATGCTGGACGAGCCGGACAACTACCTCGACGTACCCGGCAAGCGGTGGCTGGAGGAGCAGATCCGCAGCACCGACAAGACCGTGCTCTACATCAGCCATGACCGGGAGCTGCTGGCCAACACCGCCACCCGGATCGTCACCGTGGAACTGGGTGACGCCGGCAACACCGCGTGGACGCACGGCGGCAGCTTCCGCACGTACCACGAGGCCCGGCAGCATCGGTTCGAGCGGTTCGAGGAGCTGCGCAAGCGCTGGGACGAGGAGCACGCGAAGCTCCGCGCCCAGATGCTGATGTACAAGCAGAAGGCGGCGTACAACTCGGACATGGCTTCGCGCTACCAGGCCGCTCAGACCCGGCTGCGCAAGTTCGAGGAGGCCGGGCCGCCGCAGGCACTTCCGCGCGAGCAGAAGGTCAGCATGCGGCTCACCGGCGGCCGCACCGGCAAACGTGCCGTCGTGTGCACCGGCCTGGAGCTGACCGGCCTGATGAAGCCTTTCGACCTGGAGGTCTGGTACGGCGAACGGGTCGCCGTACTGGGGTCGAACGGCTCGGGGAAGTCGCACTTCCTCCGGCTGCTCGCCAACGGTGGTTCGGATCCGGACGTGGAGCACCAGCCGATCGGCGACGTACAGATCGCTCCGGTGGCGCACACGGGCAACGTGAAGCTCGGTGCGCGCGTGCGGCCGGGGTGGTTCGCGCAGACGCACGAGCACCCGGAGCTGGTCGGGCGGACACTGCTGGAGATCCTGCACCGCGGTGACGATCACCGGGAGGGCATGGGGCGCGAGCTGGCGTCGCGGAAGCTGGACCGGTACGAGCTGGCGCATGCGGCCGAGCAGACGTTCGACAGTCTGTCCGGTGGGCAGCAGGCCCGGTTCCAGATCCTCATGCTCGAGCTGTCCGGAGCTACGTTGCTGCTGCTGGACGAGCCCACTGACAACCTCGACGTCGAGTCCGCCGAGGCGCTGGAGGAGGGGCTGGATTCCTTTGACGGCACTGTGCTGGCGGTGACCCACGACCGCTGGTTCGCGCGCGGCTTCGACCGGCATCTGGTCTTCGGCGCCGACGGCACCGTCTACGAGTCTGACGAACCAGTCTGGGACGAGGGCCGGGTAGAGCGGGCCCGCTAGGGGCTAGTGCACCAGCCGTCGCGGTACGCCGCCCAGTGGTCCGCCGTGGCGGTGAAGTCGACGTACAGCGCCAGTCCGAAGTTCTGGCGATCTGAGGCGCCCAGCCCGAGCCGGGCGCCTCGGACCGCGGCCTGGACCGTCTCTGCGTGCCCCCAGTGGGACGGATTGCTCTCCCAGTACGCCGGCAGCCCCATGAGTAGGTCCGTGGACGCAGGGGTGACCTCCAGCGCCAGTTCGGTCTGCTTGGCGACATAGCCGCCGTACAAGGACTCCAGCGGCATGGCGGTGTCGTACGACATGACGGCGATTTGGTTGACCCGCTGGGCCACCTGACCGAAGTACGCCTGTGACCACCACTTGTCGATCGGGAGCCGGTGCAGCTGCCACAGTGGGTCGATCTGCGCGGCCGCTACGGACAGCGTCGTACCCAGCGCGCGGGTCTCATCGAGTACGGCGAGGAAGCCCTTCGAGCCTGACCGCACCGGCTCGAAGTCGTAGTGGAGGCCCTGAAACCCCTGTCCCAGCACGGCTTTCGCCGACGTGACCACTTGCTTCCGGACCGCGGCGTCCTCCAGGTCCATCCCCGGGTTCTTCCCTGGTTGTACGACGTCACCGAGCCAGGCCTGCACCCGGACGGAGGGAGCGGCCGCCTTCATGGCGTCAACGAACCAGCCGGCCTTCGGGGAGACCTTTGCCAGCGGCAACGATCCGTCGTGTTCTAGGGGACCCGTGTGCACATAGAGGTCGCGGATCCCGGTGCCTTGCAGTTGCTTGGCCAGCGCGGTGACGTCGGCCGGGGTCTTTCGGCCGTCGACCCAGGCGTGGCCGAGCCAGAGGGCGTCGTGGTTGCGGGTCCGCGCCTCGGCGGCCGGGTCACCGGCGTACTGGATGCGCAGGGAGACGGCGTACGCGGTGAGTGGGACAGTTATGAGGAGGACGAAAGCCAAGGCGACCAGTAGTAGGCGCCGTCTCACGGCTTCAGGCCGTCGTACACCAGGGCGAGCATCTTGTCCCGGGTGGCCGGCTCGAGGTCGACCGCGGTCGCGCCGCGGGATGCGCCGACCAGCAACGCGTAGACCTCGGGGAACGCGGCATCCGTCCGCACGGCACCACTGCGCTGCGCCTCGGTGAGGAGTATGTCGAAGGCCTCGCGCATGCCACGTCCCGCCTTCTGGGCGTCCTCACCGGCGGCCGAGCCGGCCGCGATCAGCGCCTGGGCGATCGCGAGCTTCGAGGCGGACTCCGACACGACCTGCGTGAAGAAGCTGTAGAACGCCGCGCCCGGGTCGTCGCTGCCGGCCAGTTCGAGGGCGCGGTCGCGCAGTCGCTCCAGGCGCAACGTCAGTACGGCCTCGAGCAGTTCGGTCTTGGTCGGGAAGTGCCGGAACACCGTCGCGATCCCGACCCCGGCCTGCCGCGCGACGTCGTCGGTCGACGCGTTCGGTGAGCGGCCGAAGATCTCGTCCGCCGCCGTCATGATCCTGGCCCGGTTGTCCCGCGCGTCTGCTCGCACCCTGCTCCCCTTCATCCGCCCTCAGCCTAGGAGACGCTCCGAGTCGCCCGGGGGTTGTAAACGAAGTCGTGACTCCATATATTCGGAGTCGTCACTCCATTTAACTCCTGTGAGGAACTTTGATGACTCCCGAAGAGGTCTTCCGCAAGCTCGTCAACGGGGTCGCTGCCCGCGACTTCGACGTACTGCCGGAGCTTTACGCCGAGCAGACCGACGTACGCCATCCGATGAACCCGTACGGCGATCACCCGCTGCTGACCCGGGATGCGCTACGGGAGCACTTCGGGGTGAACGGACCGCGGGTGATGGACGTGGTGCGGTTCCAGCCGGAGAACATCCGGGTGCACCAGACCACGGATCCCGAGGTGATCGTCGCCGAGTTCGACTACGTCGGGACGGTGCTGGCGACGGGTGCGCCGTACCGGACGCCCTGCATCTTCGTACTGCGGATCCGGGACGGGCTGATCGTCGAGTCCCGGGACTACATCGACCACGTCGCGAACATCAAGGCCCGCGGCCAGGTCGAGGAATTCGTCGCCCACCTCCGGGAACCGGCCGGCGCCCCCGCCGCGTCGTAGTCGGCAGAGGCGCCGGATGGCCCCGGACCGAGGCATCAAGCCCGCCCGGGGCCATCTCCAAGTCGCACCGGCATGACCGTGAGTGCTTTCGCCGCAACCACCAGTCCGGCCGCCGCGAGCACGATGTCCTTCAGGACGTACTGCGCCTCGAGCGTCGGAGCTCCCGGGAACAGGTCGCCGAAGAACAGCACCAGCGGCGACATGATCCCCACCAGCGAGAACCCCAGCACCAGCAGCCCCGTCCGCAGGAACCGCCCGGACACCAACGTGATCCCGATGAAGCACTCCATCACCGCAGTCATCAACACCGCCGACCGCCCGTGAATCACCCCGAGTGTCAGCGTGTCGATCGTCCGCATCACCAGCGCCTCCGCCGGACTTGCCCCCGGGAAGAACTTCAACACCCCGAACACGAGAAAGATCACCCCGAGGCTCACGCGCAGAATGTCAACACTCCGACGCCCCAGCCAGTCAGCAACCCGATTCCCCTTGTACAGCAACGCATTCATGCTCTTTCTCCCTGTCGCAATCGATGTGACAACAGAGTCCCGTGAACACCCCGTGGGCCGCGTCGGGCCCACGAGGACACCTCTACTACCCCACCCGACGTACGAGTCAGGGACACCCTGAACCCTGAGGGAGTAGACGGCGCGTAAAGGTCACCGCTTCGCGGCGGCTGTTCTGTTGCCCGCCTCCGGCGGGATGCGCCGGGTGTTGTCACGGGGCGGGTGTACTCGGCGGGTTGTGGGTGTAGTCGTGTGGGGTTGGCGCTTAAAGGACACTGCTTCGCGGCGGCGGTTCTGTTGCCCGCCTCCGGCGGGATGCGCCGGATGTGTCACGGGCGAGTGCACTCGGCGGGAACGGATGTGGGGTGGGGGGCGCAAATGACGCCGCTTCGCGGCGGCTGTCTTGTGGCCGCCTTCGGCGGGTGCGCGAGTCGTTGTCACGCGTCGGTGCGCTCGGCGGAACAGATGTGGTGGACGGCCGCATGTACCTCGTGTGCGGTGGTGAAACCCATGAGGCGTGATCGAGCTCGGCGACGCATTGATCGGCCAGGGGAGGACCTAGATCCACGGCTCGTTGCATGTCGTGGGAGGGCATCCGCCAGGTGTGGTGGGCTCCTCCGCCGAGGGCACTCCTCGGATTCACGATGGGCGACCGCCGCCGGAGACGGGCAAGGGAATGGTCGCGGCGAAGCGGTGTCCTCTACTCGAGGAGGCGGCCTTTTAGGTTCAGGCGACGGACTGTGGTTTCTGGGTGGCGGCCTCGGTTGACGGGGTTCGGGTAGGGCGTGATGGTGACGGGCTGGTGTTCGACTCGGGCTATCTCGGCGATCAGTTGGGCTCGGAGGTCGGCTGCTACCTCCTGGTGGCCGAGGCTGTCGATGCGGTTGTCCAGTTCGTACGGGTCGGCCTGCAGGTCGTAGAGGGCTCGCTCGACGTAGTGGTCGGCTGACGGCTGGTCGCCGGCGTCGGGCGCGTGGACGTAGTACTTCCAGCGCCTGGTGCGGAGGGCGCGGCCCACCTCGGATTCGCTGACCTGGATGAGCACCGCCTCACCAGGAGACTCCCGCAGAGGTACGCCGTCCAGATGATCGGGCAACTCAATCCCAGCGGCATCCAGCAGCGTCGGTACGACGTCAACCGTGCTGACCGGACCACTCACCCGCGACCCACCCCGATACCCCGGGCCCTCAACCACCAACGGCACCCGGACAGACCCATCGTGGGGCGACCGCTTGTACTCGCTGTTCCGCGTCTTGAAGTGAGACCCATGATCAGACGTGTAAACGAGCAAAGTGTCGTCAGCCAACTCCAGACTGGTCAGTGCATCCCGCAGCCGCCCAAGACACTCGTCAACGCGCTTGATCTGCCCGTAGTACCCGGCCGCATGCTGATGCGCCGTACCGGGCAATGTCGCCAGATCCGGCGGCAGCCAAGCCCCGTTGTACGTCTCCCGATACACGTCCGGCGCCGGGTAGTCGTCATGCTCGTTCTGGTGATGCGGCTCGATCAGCGACAGGAAGAGCATGAACGGACGGTCGTCACCACTAGCCCGCGTGACAAAGCGAATCGCCGCATCGGTCAACGCATCCGGCCGATAGCCCGGCAGAAACACCGGCTCACCCTCACGGTCGTACACCACGGTCCGATAAGCATCAGACGTGAACTCGAGCAGGTTCGACCCCAGCCAGAAGTCGTAACCCGCCTGCTCCTCAACAGGAACAGGATCCGTCGTCCCGAGATGCCACTTGCCGACGTACCCAGTCTGATACCCAGCCTCCCCGAACAACCGCCCCAACGTAGGAGCGTCCCTCGGCAGGGGTACGTCGTTGCGATACACGCCAGTGTTCGTCGGGTACATCCCCGTCTGCATCGCCGCGCGAGCAGGTGCACACACCGGGTTCGTCGTACACGCGGCCTCGTAGAACGTCCCGCGACGAGCCATGAGATCCAGGTTCGGCGTCAGGCCGAGTGGGCAGCCGGCGGCGCCGACGGTGTCCCAGCGCTGCTGGTCGGTGAAGAAGACAACCACATTGGGGCGCGTCAAGAGGTGCTCATTTCAGTCCGGAGAGCGCGATGCCCTCGACCAGGAACTTTTGCGTGATCACGAAGAAAAGTGCGGTAGGGACGAACAGAAGGAGTGCACCGGCCGCGGTCAGGTTCCACTGGGTGAAGTACTCCTGGTTGAACAGCGTCAGCCCGATCGGCAGCGTCCGCATCTCGGTCCGGCTGGTGGCGATCAGCGGCCAGAGGAACTCGTTCCACTGGAACACGAACGTGAACAGCCCGAGCACCGCCAGCGCCGGCTTGCACTGCGGCAGGATCACCCGCAGGTAGATCCGCAGCTCACCGGCGCCGTCCACCCGGGCCGCCTCGATCAGCTCGTCCGGCAGCGGCCGGATGAACTGCCGCATCAGAAAGATGCCGTAGGCATCCATCAGGAACGGGACGATCAGTCCTTGGTAGCTGTCGATCCAGCCCAGGCTCGCGAAGATCGAGTAGATCGGCAGCATCCGGACGAAGAACGGCACCATCAGCGTGGACAAGACGGCGACGAACGCGACCCGCTTGCCCGGGAACTCCATCTTCGCGAACACGTACCCGATCAGCGGATCGAAGATCAGGTGCGAGACCGTGATCGCGCCCGCCATCACGAAGCTGTTCACGAAGAACCGCCCGAACGGCGCCGCCTCGAACAACCGGGTGAAGTTCTCCCAGTGCAGCTGGTCCGGCCACAGCACCGGATCACCCGACTGCACCTCGGCGTCGCTCTGCAACGCGAGCACGATCATGTAGAGCAGCGGCAACACCGTGACCAGGCCGAGCCCGACCAGTACGACGTACGCCGCCACGCGGTCGCCCGGGAAGAGTCGTTCACGCATTGGCGCGGTCTCCGATCCGCAGCTGGACCAGGGACAGAACCAGTACGACGATCAGCAGCAGCACCGACAACGCCGATGCGTACCCGAAGTCGTTGTCGTTGAACGCGACAATGAACAAGCGATGCGCGTACAGCGAAGTCGCGTTGCCGGGACCGCCTCCGGTGACGATGTACGGGAGCGCGAACTGTTGCAGGGTACTGATCAGTCCGATGATCGAGACGAACAAGGTCGTTGGCATCAACAACGGGATGGTGATCGCGAGGAACCGCCGCCATGGCCCGGCGCCGTCGATGCGCGCGGCCTCGTAGTACAAGGCCGGAATCCCTTGCAGACCGGCAAGAAACAGCACCATCGTGTACCCGGCACCCGACCAGACCGTGATGCCGACGATGGTTGCCAGTGGATGCGTACTGAGCCAGGTCTGACCGGGCAGCCCGATTGCCTCGAGCAATCGATTGAGAATGCCGACCTGTGGGTCAAGGATGTTCCGCCAGAGCAGGCCGACGATTGAGACCGACGTCAAGTACGGGATCAGCAGCACCGAGCGGAACAGCGTGCGGCCAGGTATGGCCTGGTTCAGGATCACCGCCAGTCCGAGGCCGACCGCCGTACCGACGACCAGTGTGCCCGCTGCGTAGGCGAGCGTGATCAGGAACGAGTGCAGTACTTCGGGATCGCCGAAGGCGCGGGTGAAGTTGCCCAGGCCAACGAACGAGACACCGTCGGAGTCGTACAGGCCGGTCAGCAGCTGGTTGCCGATCGGAAGGAAGAAGAGCAGGGCGAAGAACAGTACCGCCGGAGTGAGGAACAGCCATGCCGTCAGCGCCTGCCGCCGACGGGTCACAGTGCCGCCCCGGCCTGTTGGCGGAAGTCGGCGAGGGTCCGTTCGACCGGCGCGTGCTGGATGATCATCTGCTGGTAGGCCTTCTTCCACAGCTCGTTGATCTGCGCGGCCTTACCGCTGGCGGGCAGCGCGGGATCCTGTTTCGCCACGACTGCAAGGGCTTTCGCGATGACCCCGAGGTTCGGGTCGGCGGCCACGGCCGGATCGGCGGCCCAGCTCTTCCGCGGCATCGACATTCCGGCCTCCTTGGTCGCGGCCAACTCGACCTTCACCGCGGCGAGCTTGGTGATCAGCTCCCACGACAGCTTGGGGTCCTTCGCCTTCGCCGGGACCATCAACCCGGAGCCGGCCATCGCGGACGCCTGGACGGAGCCGGTCAGCGGTACGGCGAGACCGAGGTCGATGTCCGGGCTGCCCTGACGAACCGGGCCGATGTCCCACGGCCCGGAGACGAACATCGCCGCCCGCTTGGCCGAGAAGAGTTTCTGCGGTCCGGAGTAGTCCGTTGTCGCGACCGGCGCGGGGGAGACCTTGTGCGTGAAGATGAGATCTTGCATGTACTGCAGGGCTTTGAGCGCACCATCGGACGGAATCATGAACTGCTTGCCCTTGGCATCGCTGAAGATGACGTCCTGCTGGTTGTAGAAAGGTGCCGCGTAGCTGGCATCAGAGTTCAGTGCGGTGCCGGAGACCTTGTCCTTGGTCGTTTCCTTGGCGACCGCGAGGAACTCGTCCCAGGTTGTCGGCGGCTTGTCGATCATGGCCTTGTTGTAGAAGAGCAGGCCGTTCGGGGTCAGGTGCAACGGAATCGAATACGTCTTGTCCTCGTACTGCCGGGCCACCACAGCCTGGTCGAGAAAGTCGTCCGGGAAGCCGAACGCCTTGTCCGCGGCCGCGAACTCGTCGAGCGCTAGTACGTTGCCGGCCAGGCCGTACTGCGTTCCAGTGCCGGCGCTCACCTCTTCGACCAGATCGGGGACGTTACCGGAGCGGAAGTCGGCGGTGAGCTTGGTGGTCAGGTCCGGCCACTGGAACTTCTGCCAGTTCATCTGCAGGTCGTGATCCTTGCCGAACTGGTCGATCACTTCCTTGTAGGCCTGGTATCCGTGGCCGGCGTTCCAGTAGATCGTGAACGTCCGGGGGTCCTGCTTCTTCGCGGCCGGGGTCGCGGGCGAACACGCCGTACCGACTGCGCCGAGGACGGTGACGCCGAGGCCGAGCTGGAGGAACGAGCGGCGGTTGAAGGAGTGCATGGCGAGCCTTTCAGGCGGATGCGCGGCGGTTCAGGACCCAGGGCATGGACAGCTCCCGGGCCGGCCGCGTGGGGTCGTCGATGCGGGCGAAGAGCGCCTCGACCATCTCGGTGAAGTCGAGTTGATGCATGCCGACACTGGTCAGCGGCGGCGCGGAGTACGTGGCTTCCTGGGTGTTGCCGGTGCCGATCACGGCCAGGTCGTCCGGCACCTTGAAGCCGCGGTCGACGGCCGCTTGGAGGGCGGCGAAGGCACCGCGATCGGACTCGGAGACGAGGGCGTCGGGCGGATTGGGGGAGTCGAGCAGATCGCGTACGACGACCACGGCCTCCTCGCGGGATGCCGCGCCGATGCGGACCAGGGCCGGGTCGACCTCACGGCCGGCGGCTTGCAGGGCATCGGCGTACCCGAGGTATCTGTCCTCGTGGCTGCCGGTGTGGGAGAGGAACGCGATCCGCTCGCGGCCGGCCTGGATGAGGTACGTCGTTGCCTCGGCCAACGCCTGTCGGACGTTGTTGCGGACGAGGTCGACGCCGGGGAGTTCGAGGTGATCGCTGAACGCCATCAGGGCGCGGGTCGATCGCCTTGCCGCGGTCAGGTCCAGGTCGTCACTGAGTCCGGCGACGATGATCGCGCCGTCGACATGGCCGCGGGTGATGACGCGGAGGGACTGCGCTGCGCGGTCGAGCCGACGTACCGGTACGCCGATGACGGAGTAGCCGTGCTGGGCGGCGATGTCCTCGCACTGCATGGTCAGCCGGTCCAGCCATGGGCCGACCGGGGGTGCGTAGACCAGGGCAATCAGCTCGGAGCGCTGGCGGCGGAGGCTGCGGGCGGCCGTGTTGCCTTTGTAGCCGAGCTGCCGGGCAGCCTCCTCGACCCGGCGCCGGGTCGGCTCGGGCAGGGGTGTGGTCCGGTCCGCACGTCCGCTCAACACGTAGGAGCAGGTAGCCACCGAAACCCCGGCAGCCTCAGCCACATCCTTGAGCGTCGTCCGCCCTTCCCTACCCATGGTGAAAGCATTAACCTGACCAGAGACCCGGTCAACACCCCTAAGTTGGTTAATTAGCTAGACATTAACCACGACGATCTGTGGGGTTGCCGCCGCGAAAGGACACCGCTTCGCGGCGGCTGCCTGTTGCCGCCTCCGGCGGGGCTGGTTTCGGCGAGTACGTGCACCTGGGTTGGCAATCGGTGCATGGCGCCGGAGGTGGTCGAAGGGACAGCCGTTGCGTGGCGGGGTGCTTTGCGGGCGGTGTCCCTTCGGGACGTTCAGGCGGGGATGCGGCGGTGGGATGGGTGGGTGGTGACGAGGCGGTGGCTTTCCTCGATGAGGGTTTGGATCAGGGCGTCAGGGACGTCGCTGTTGAGGGTCGCGGTGATCCAGTGGCGTTTGTTGAGGTGGTAGCCCTCGGTGATACCGGCGTAGGTCTGGCGCAGGGCGACGGCCTGGTCGGGGTCGCACTTCAGGCTGATGTCGAGGGGTTCGGTCGCGGTGACGCTGACGGCGTACATCTTGCCGTTCGCGGCTTTGAAGACTGATACGCCGGGGCCGAAGGCGAAGGTCTCCTCGGTGCCGGGGAGGGCCAGGCAGGCGGCGCGGAGTTCGTCCCAGTTCATTGCTGTACCTCCAGGGTGTTCATTGCGAGAGTGCGACGGTGCCGTCGGCGTTGCGGATCAGGGACTCGATCCAGGCGACCTCCCAGGTGTGGCCGTCGGGGTCGGCGAAGACGCCGGAGTACCCGAATCCCTTGTCCTTGGGGGTGGCGGTGACGGTCGCGCCGGCGGTGGCGGCGTCCTGGCAGAGCTGGTCGACCTCGGCCGCACTGCCGACGGCGTACCCGAGGGTGAAGCCGCCCCAGGCGTCGCCGGCGGAGGTGACTCCGCTGTCCTCGGCGAGCTTGCTCCGGTCCCACAGCGAGACGATCATCGGGCCGGCCTGGAACATGACGATGTCGCCGTCGGTGAACGCCACGGTCCAGCCGAGGCGCTCGTAGAACTCGCGGGCGCGTGACACGTCGGCCACGCCCAGGGTGATGACATTGAGTCGTTGGTCCATGGGGTCGACGCTAGGGGCGGGCGGGCCGCGGTTCCTTGGAGAAAACGGACATTGTCGGACCCCGTGAATACACTCGAATCATGTCCGCCGGACCGGCGCCTCGTGCGATCTTCCTGGGCGGGGAAGGTGTGCATTGGAGCGAGCGGCCGCCACCGCCCGAGCTCGCCCCGTGGATCGCCACGTTCTGGCACCTGACCACCGACCGCCCGGCGATCCTCCGGGTGATCCCGGACGGCTGCACGGACCTGATCGGCGGGGACGTCGTCGGTTCACTCAGTCACGCGATCGTGGCTGAGTTGGGGGCCGGCGAGAGCACGTACGGCGTGCGCTTCCGCCCCGGTGCGTTCAACGCGCTGTACGGCGTACCTGCTGGTGAGATCGCGGACATGCGGCTGCCGCTGGCCGACGTCGTACGCCGCCCTCGGAAGCTGCTCGAGCTCGCGCGCGACGCGGAACGGCCGGATCCGCTGGCGACTGCGGCGCTGTACGCGAACGATGTCCGTGCGTTGGCGCGGGAGACCGGATACAGCGAGCGCCACCTGCACCGACGCGTGCTCGCGCTCACCGGCCACAGCCCGAAACGACTGGGCCGGATCGGCCGGATGCAAGCCCTCCTGGCCGCCGGTCGCGGCCAGAACTGGGCCCAAACCGCCGCCCACTTCGGCTACTCCGACGAATCCCACATGATCAACGACATCCGCCGCCTGGCGGACGCTACCCCCCACGCCCTCCTCACCGCCCGCTCCCGCCCAGCACCCCAACCCACGTAACTCCGCGGCCGGCGGTGGGCTTCCGGATCCAGGTGATGCGATCCCTGCCGTGATCGGCATTCGATGGGATAACCCCTTGAGATGAGGGTTATCGGCCGGTACACCACCAGAGAACCCACGTGTCGCGTGGATATCCCCTCGAATGCCAGAGCGGCGGACCCCACACTCGCGCGCACCGCAACCAGCCGCCGTACGACGCGAGGTCTCACCAATCACCCTCGTCGCGCCGATCCCATCCCCGGGAGAACGATCTACGCACCCCGCCGAAGCTGCCGTCGCGGAGCGGGGTCCTTTACGCGAACAACCCCTCGACCGGGTGGTCGAGGGGTTGTTGGGAGTGAGGTTCAGCGGTCGCCCATGGGGACGTACTGGGTGCCTCGGGCGCCGGTGTAGATCTGTTTCGGGCGGGCGATCTTCTGGTCGTTGTCGCCGAGCATCTCGAGCCACTGGGCCAGCCAGCCGGAGGTGCGGGGGATGGCGAACAGGACGGTGAACATCTCCGGCGGGAAGGACAGGGCCTCGTAGATCAGGCCGGAGTAGAAGTCGACGTTCGGGTAGAGCTTGCGGGAGACGAAGTACTCGTCCTCCAGCGCGATCTTCTCGAGTTCGACGGCGATCTTCAGCAGCGGGTTGATCCCGGTGACCTCGAAGACGTCGTCGGCGGCCTTCTTGATGATCTTGGCGCGCGGGTCGTAGTTCTTGTAGACCCGGTGGCCGAAGCCCATCAGCCGCTCTTCGCCGGCCTTCACGCCCTCGATGAACGACGGCACGTTGTCGATCGAGCCGATCCGGCGAAGCATCTTCAGGACCGCTTCGTTGGCGCCGCCGTGCAGCGGGCCGTAGAGGGCGCCGATGCCGCCGGCCACCGCGGTGTACGGGTCGACCTGGGTCGAGCCGATCGCGCGGACGGCATTGGTGGAGGCGTTCTGCTCGTGGTCGGCGTGCAGGATGAACAGGACCTCGAGCGCCCGGACCAGCCGGTCGTCGGAGGCGTACTTCGGCTCGCTCATCTTGAACAGCATCGACAAGAAGTTCGCCGCGTAGCTGAGCTCGTTGTCCGGGTACACGTACGGCTTGCCCTGGGCGTGCCGGTACGCGAACGCGCCGAGGGTCGGCATCTTCGCGATCAGCCGGCGGATCTGCAGGGCCCGCGACTCCTCGTCGAAGATGTCGCGCGACTCGGGATAGAAGGTGGACAACGCCCCGACCGACGCGAGCAGCATCCCCATCGGGTGTGCGTCGTACCGGAAGCCCTGCATGAAGGTCTTCAGGTTCTCGTGCACGAACGTGTGATACGTCACGTCGTGCGCCCAGCCTTCGTACTCCGCCTTGTTCGGCAGCTTGCCGTTCACCAGCAGGTAAGCCACTTCGAGGTAGTTCGACTGCTCGGCGAGCTGCTCGATCGGATATCCGCGGTACTCCAGGATGCCCTTGTCGCCGTCGATGAAGGTGACGGAGGACCGGCAGGAGGCGGTGTTGACGAAGCCGGGGTCGTAGGTGGCGAGCCCGCCGTCGCCGTCGGATGCGCTGATCTGCTTGAGGTCGGCGGCACGGATAGTGCCATCGGTGATGGCAAGGTCGAAGTCCTTGCCGGTCCGGTTGTCCCGGACGGTGAGCGACTGTTCGGTCACAATGCCCTCTTCGGAAGCTGGCGCCATCGCCTGGTGAGTGAGGGTTATCGTCAGCCGGCGGGACGCGGGTTCGGACTGCAATCTTCACCGCTAAACTAGTGCTGTCCTCAGCTGCTTCCAAGCCGGGGTCCCCTGGGCGCCTGGGCTCGCTTTGACCCCGGGGTGCCGACGCCGGTATTCTGGGCTGCTGTTGTGCGTTCCAGGTCCTTGCCATTGTCGGTGGACCGCTCGCCGACGTACCAGTTTTGTCAACCTCTGAGAAACGAAGGTCAACGACCGTGCGCACGTACAGCCCGAAGCCTGCTGACGTCACCCGTGAGTGGCACGTGATCGACGCCACCGACGTCACGCTCGGTCGGCTCGCCGTCCAGATCGCCACGCTGCTGCGTGGCAAGCACAAGCCGACGTTCGCACCGCACGTGGACGGCGGTGACTTCGTCGTCGTCGTCAACGCCTCCAAGGTCGCGCTGTCCGGCACCAAGCGGACGGACAAGCTGGCCTACCGCCACTCGGGTCACCCGGGTGGTCTGACGGCCACTCCGATCGGCGAGATCCTCGACAAGGACCCGCGTAAGGCCGTCGAGAAGGCCGTCTGGGGCATGCTCCCGAAGAACCGTCTGAGCCGGAAGCTGCTGAACAAGCTGAAGGTGTACGCCGGTCCGGAGCACCCGCACACGGCCCAGCAGCCGAAGCCGTTCGAGATCACCCAGATCGCCCAGTAGAGCGATCGCCGAGCCAGGTAAACGAGGATTCACAGCGTGAGCGACATCACCACCGAGACCGACGCAGCATCCGACATCGAGGTCCCCATCGACACCGAGGGCCCGGTTGCCTACACCTCCGAGACGAACCCGAGCCCGGAGCAGCGCGCCGAGTCGGGTCGCGTCGCGGTGATCAACCCGGCCGGTGCGACCGGTCGCCGCAAGGAGGCCGTCGCTCGCGTCCGCCTCGTCCCGGGCACGGGTCAGTGCACCGTCAACGGCAAGCCGCTCGACGTGTACTTCCCGAACAAGGTGCACCAGCAGCACGTGAACGAGCCGTTCGTGGTTGCCGGTCTCGAGGGTTCGTACGACGTCATCGCCCGGATCAACGGCGGCGGCATCACCGGCCAGGCCGGTGCGCTGCAGCTGGGGATCGCCCGCTGCCTGAACGCCGCCGACGAGGAGGCGAACCGCCCGGGTCTGAAGAAGGCCGGGCTGCTCACCCGCGACGCGCGGATCAAGGAGCGCAAGAAGGCCGGTCTCAAGAAGGCCCGCAAGGCTCCGCAGTACAGCAAGCGCTGATCACCTGATGGGCCGTTTGTTCGGCACGGACGGAGTCCGTGGCCTGGCGAACGTGGACCTGACCGCGGAGCTGGCGCTCGACCTCTCGGTCGCGGCAGCTCACGTACTCGGCGAGGCCGGTGCCTTCGAAGGGCACCGGCCACGCGCCGTTGTGGGCCGGGATCCTCGTGCCAGTGGTGAGTTCCTGGAAGCCGCCGTCGTGGCCGGTCTGGCCAGCGCCGGCGTCGACGTGTTCCGGCTCGGCGTCCTGCCGACGCCGGCCGTTGCCTACCTGACCGGTTCGACCGGCGCCGATCTCGGCGTGATGCTGTCCGCCAGCCACAACCCGATGCCGGACAACGGCATCAAGTTCCTGGCGCGTGGCGGGATCAAGCTCGACGACGTGATCGAGGACGCGATCGAGGCCCGGATGAACGAGGCCTGGCAGCGTCCGACCGGCGCGGCCGTGGGCCGGGTGCTGGACGACGGGCAGGGCTTCGAGACGTATGTCTCGCACCTGGTCCGCTCTGCCCCGAACCGGTTCGACGGCGTCAAGGTCGTGATCGACTGCGCCAACGGCGCCGCCTCCGAGACGGCACCCGAGGCGCTGCGCCGGCTGGGTGCCGAGGTGATCACGTACGCCGCCGCCCCCGACGGGCTGAACATCAACCTGAACTGTGGCTCCACCCACCTGGAGGGGCTGCAGCGCGAGGTGATCGGTCACCGCGCCGATCTCGGCATCGCCCTCGACGGCGACGCCGACCGCTGCCTGGCGGTCGACGCGAACGGTGAGCTCGTGGACGGCGACCAGATCCTCGCGATCCTGGCGCTGGCCATGCGTGACAGCGGCCGGCTGTCCAACGACACCGTGGTCGCGACCGTGATGAGCAACCTGGGCTTCGTCCAGGCGATGGTCCGGGAGCAGATCGCGGTCGAGCAGACCAAGGTCGGCGACCGGTACGTGCTCGAGGCAATGAAGGCCGGCGGTCACAAGCTCGGCGGTGAGCAGTCCGGGCACGTGATCCTGTCCGACCACGCCACCACCGGCGACGGCACGCTGACCGCGGTCATGCTGCTCGCCCGGATCGCCCAGACCGGCAAGGCACTGAGCGATCTGGCCGGTGCGATGACGCGCCTGCCGCAGGTTCTGGTCAACGTGAAGAACGTCGACAAGTCCCGGGCCGGCACCGATCAGACCGTCCAGACGGCGGTGGCCGAGGCCACCAACCGCCTGGGCGACACGGGCCGGGTCCTGCTCCGCCCGTCCGGCACCGAGCCGCTGGTCCGCGTGATGGTGGAGGCCGAGTCCTCGGACACGGCCGACGAGATTGCCCACTCCCTCGCCGACGTCGTCGCCACCTCCCTCAAGCTCTAGAGGCCGACGACCTTCAGCACAGAAGGCCAGCTTTCGAGCGTCGCTCGAAGGCTGGCCTCTTCGGTTGTAGCCAGCGCCTCGGCATAGGCAGCCTCCAGTACGTCGGCAATCTGCACGGGTGCTCCCGAGGACGCCGAGCGTACGGCGGCCTCGACCATCGCGATGCTGATCACGTTCGAGTGGACCTCGGACTGCGGGACGGTCGAGGACCGGACCGCGGCGACGAACTCGACCAGCGAGCCCGCGATCTGCTCGGGATCGTCGACGAGCACGGCCGGCAATGTGTCGCCCGAGTCGAGTTCGGCCACGGGCGGGTTGTCACCGTCCCAGGTCGCCGTACCGCCGGATGCGCTGGCTCGCCAGCTGCCGTTCCAGGAGGTCTCCAGGCCGGGGGCGCACCAGCTTCCGGTGAAGGCGAAGCGGGTGCCGTCGGCGAACCGGAAGATCGCCGACGCGGCCGCGTTTCCGTCGAACCAGCTCCAGTCCGGGTTGTACGACTCGCAGTAGACCGACACCGGCTCGGAGTCGATCAGCTTGCGGGCCAGGTCGAACTGGTGGATCGCCATGTCGACCAGGAGCGGCTCGGCCATCCGCTCCCGGAACCCACTGAAATGTGGGGCTTTGAAGAATTCGCACGACAGCGTTCCGAGGGTGCCGAGCTCGGCGAGCTGCCGGCCGAACGCGGCGGCGGCCCGGAAGTAGCGGCGGGACTGCGAGACCATCAGCAGCTTCCCGCTCACCTCCGACGCCGCGACCATCGTCAGGCACTCCCGGACAGTCTCTGCGAGCGGCTTCTCGCAGAGCACGGGAAGCCCACGCTGTAAGGCTTCTACGCTCACGACCGGATGAGCGACCGGCACAGTCACGTCGATGACCGCGTCGGCCTCTACGCCCAGTGAGTCGATCGACGCCGCCACCGGGACAGCGCTGAAGCCGTGCTCGTCCGCCGCCGCTCGCGCGACCGCGACATCCAGATCCACCAGGCCGACGAGGTCGACATCAGGATTGTCGGCAATCGTACGAAGCCAGGCGCGGCCCATCCCGCCCGCGCCGGCCTGGATCAGGCGAAAGGGCTCAGGCATCCGCAGACTCCTCGATCGGGCCGGTGTACCCATGACCGTTGAAGAAATCGCCGGTCTCGTAGCGCAGCAGCACCGGGACAGCCCGCTCGGGCCGATCCGATCGAGCCCACTCGACCCCGTTCGCGATCACCTTGCGAACGTCCTTGTGGTGGTACACCGGGAAGTCCTGGTCGCCGGGGGAGAAGTAGAAGATCTTCCCGTGTCCACGGCGGAACGTGCAGCCGGAGCGGAACACCTCGCCACCGGAGAACGACGACACGAAGATCAGTTCGTCCGGTACCGGGATGTCGAAGAACTCGCCGTACATCTCCTGCTGCTCGATCTCGATCGGGTGCGGGACGCCCTGCGCGATCGGGTGCGTCGGGTTCACCGTCCACACCAGCTCGCGGTCGCGCTCACTGCGCCAGCGCAACGTGCACGACGTACCCATCAGCTTGCCGAAGATCTTCGACCAGTGACCCGAGTGCAGTACGACGAGACCCATGCCCGACAGCACGTGCTGGTACACGCGGTCGACCACCTTGTCCTCCACCTCACCGTGGGCCGCGTGACCCCACCACACCAGTACGTCGGTCTCCGCGAGCACCTCCTCGGTGAGCCCGTGCTCCGGCTCGTCCAGCGTGGTGGTGGAGACGTCGGCCTCGAGGTTCTCGCGGATGCCGGCGGCAATCGTGTTGTGCATGCCGTCCGGGTAGATCTCGGCGACGTGCGGCTCGACCTGCTCGTGCCTGTTCTCGCCCCAGACGAGTACACGAATCGTCATAAGTGTTGTCCTTAAGGGATTATTTGACGGCTCCGCCGATGGCACCGGCGGCGATGTACTTCTGTGCGGCGACCAGCAGCACGATGGCCGGGATCGCCGAGAGCACCGCGGTCGCCATCACCGCGTTCCAGTTCTGCACCTGGGTGCCGAGGTACTGGTAGATCCCCAGCGTCACCGGGCGTACGCCGCCCTTGGTGGTCAGCGTGAGCGCGAAGAGGAAATCGCTCCAGGAGAAGAGGAAACTGAACAGTCCCGCGGTGATCAGCGAGTTCTTGCTGATCGGCAGCACGATCGCCACGAACGCACGGAACAGCCCGGCGCCGTCCACCCGTGCGGCCTCCACCAGTGACGGCGGCAGCGACATCATGAACGACCGCAGGATCAGGATCGCGAACGGGATCCCGCTGCTGCAGTTCGCGACGATCAGGCCCGGGATCGAGTTCAGCAACCCGATCCGCTCGTACGCCGTGTACAGCGCGTTCGCGATCACGATCCCCGGAATCATCTGCGAGATCAGGATCGCCAGTAGCCCGATCGACACCCAGCGGGACCGGAACTGCGAGAGCGCGTAAGCACACGGGGTCGCGATCGCCAGACTGAGCACGACCGTCCCGGCCGCGATGATCATGCTGGTGACCAGGTTGCCGCCCTGCTCGTCGAGGGCGCGTTTATAGCCGGCGAATGTCGGGTGCAACGGCAGGAACCCCGCGGTCAAGGTGTTCCCGGACGGTTGCAGCGAAGCGTTCACCATCCAGTACACCGGGAACAACATCACGCACAGGATCAGGACACCGATGACGGTGTACGCCGTACGTCGCATCGTGGCCTCCCTACTCGTCGACAGCGCGGCGGGTGCTGCGCAGGTAGAAGATCGCGAACAGGAACGAGATCGCGATCAGGATGTTGCTCAGCGCCGCGCCTTCACCGAACTTGAAGTCGATGAACGACCGCTCGTACGACTGGGTCGCGAGCGTCTGCGTCGCATTCGCCGGTCCACCGCCGGTCAGGCCGAGGATGATGTCCAGCACCTTGATCGTGTAGACGACCCCTAGCATCAGCACCACGCCTGCCACCGCCCGCAGGTTCGGCCAGGTGATGTACCAGAACGCACGCCACCCGGTCGCGCCGTCGAGCTGACCGGCCTCGTAGAGCTCGTCCGGGATCTCGCTGAGACCCGAGTACAGCAGGGTCACGTTGAACGGGATGCCGATCCAGATGTTCACGCCGATCACCGCGATCAGCGCGACCGACGGCGAGTTCAGCCATGGCACCGGTTCGTTGATCACGTGCAACCAGGACAACGTCCGGTTCAGGATGCCGCTGTCCTGCTCGAGGATCGAGCGCCAGGTCGCGCTCGACACGATCAGCGGCAGCAGCCACGGCAGCAGGAGCAGCGACCGCAGCAGCCCGCCGAGCGGGAAGCGCTGCCGGAAGAACAGCGCCAGCCCGAGTCCGATCACGAACTGGAACGCGATCGACCCGATGGTGAACAACGCGGTGTTCAGCATCGCGTCGGAGAACAGGTTGTCCCGCACGACCGTGCTGTAATTCTTCAGTCCGACCCAGGGAGCGTCACCGGTGAAGAACGTCCGCAGGCCGTAGTCCTGCAGGCTCATCATGAGGTTCTTCAGCACGGGGTAGCCGAACAACGCGATCATCGCGACCGCGGCCGGCAGGACGAAGAGGAGCTTGGTCAGATCCTCACCCCGGTGGCGCCGGCCACGAGGCCTGCGAGCAGGCGTCGGGCCGGCCACCTTGGCGTCGTCCTGCATCACTGTCGATGCAGCCATCGCGATCAGCCGCCGGACGCCTGCTTGAAGGCGTCCTGGGGTGAGGCCTTACCGGTGAGCGCCAGCTGGATCGCCTGGTAGATCACCTTCGCCGCGTCCGGCCACTTGTCGCCGAGCTTGCCGGTCCGCGCGCGGGCGGTCTTGACCTGCTCGGTGAAGGCCTTCATCGACGGCACGTCCTTGACGTACTGGTCGAGCAGAGCGGTCTTGGTCGGGATCGTGAACCGGGCCTTCGCCCAGGCCAGCTCGTTCTGGTCCGAGTTCAGGCACTTCACGAAGTCCGCGGCCTTCTGCTGCTTGGCCTGGTCCTTGTTCAGCGGGACGGTCCACGCCTCACCGCCGAGCGGCGCGACCGGCGTCTGGTCCGGCTTGTTCAGCGGGAACGTGACCACGTCCCACTTGATGTTCGGGAACTTCTCCAGTGCCGGGATCTGCCACGGCCCGTTCACCATCATCGCGGCCTTGCCGGCGACGAACTGGTCCTTCGCGTCGCCCTGGGTCCAGTTGATCACGCTCTTCGACGCCGACCCGGACTTCACCAAATCCGTCCACAACTGCAGGGCTTCGGACACCTGCGGGGTGTTCAGGTCGGTCTCGTCACCGCCGTTGGTCCACATCGCCGGCAGGAACTGCCAGGAGCCTTCGTACGTCGCGTTGGCGTTGAACGCGATCCCGTATCGACCCGGCTTGGTCAGCTTCTTGGCCGTGGCCTTCAGCTCGTCCCACGTCTTCGGCGGCTGAACGCCCGCCTCCTGCAACATCTGCTTGTTGTAGAACAACGCGATCGTGTTCGTCACCGGCGCCAGTCCGTAGAGCTTGCCCTGGTACGACGTCGCGTCGACCATGCCCTGGATGACTCCGTCCCCACTCAGACCCAGGTCGTTCAGAGGCGCCAGCGCGCCGGTCGCGGCGATCTGCTGTACGTCGGGGTTGTCGAGCATCAGGACATCCGGCAACGTCTTGGACGAGGCCTGCTGCAGCACCTTCTGGATCAAGGTGTCACCAGGCACCGTCTCCCGCTGGATGGTGATGCCGAGCTCGCTGGCACACGAGTCGAGACCCTTCTGCACCAGCGACTTGTCCGGATCGTTGTTGTAGTAGTCCAGGATCGTGAGGCTCTTCACGCTCTCACCGGACGAGGATGACGAACCGGCGTCGCCGCCGTTGTCACCGCAGGCCACCAGCACGAGCGACAACGTGGTCGCCCCGGCCAGTGCGGCGGTGATCCGCTTGCTGATCATGACATCGGTCTCCTTCAGGGGAATGGGCCGATCAAAGCGTTTAACCACAGGTCCGCAGAGATGCGCTGGTTACTTGCCTGATGGTCGGTAAACCGCTTAACTGAGGTGTCCAAGGACTATGTTCCGTAGGTCACACTGCTGTCAAGAGTTCAGAGGGGGGCGCGATCCGATGGTGACCATTCGGGATGTTGCGGATCGTGCTGGTGTCTCCACGGCAACCGTCTCGTTCCTGCTGAACGACACCAAGCCGGTGCGGGCGACCACCCGGGCGAAGATCGAGCAGGCGATGGCCGACCTCGGCTACCGGCGCAATGTGGTGGCGCGCGCGCTCGCAAGCCGGCGTACGCACATCATCGCGATGGCGTATCCGGCGCTCGACCACAAGTTCGGCTTCTCGGCGGCGGAGTTCTTCACCAGCGCGGCTGAGGCGGCACGGAAGCAGGACTATCACCTGGTCCTCTGGCCGGTCGGCAACGACGGCACGGAGCTGGATGAGCTGGTGGGACAGGGATTGGTCGACGGCGTGGTCCTGATGGAGGTCCAGCTGGACGATCCGCGCGTGACCGTGCTGCAGGCCAACCAGACACCGTTCGCGTTGATCGGGCGGACGAGTGCGCTCGAGGGGCTGGCGCACGTCGACATCGACTTCGACAAGACGGTCGAGGACGCGGTCGCCCACCTGTACGGACTGGGCCATCGGAAGATGGTGCTGGTCTCCGGCAACCTCGCGGATCCGTTGTTCAGTACGTACGGTCCCTACGTCCGCTCCGAAGCCGCGTATCGCCGGATCGCTCCGGAATACGGCCTGGAAACCGTGGTGATGGAGTCTTCCGGGTCGACCCGGGCCGGCCAGGAGGCGATGGCCTGCCTGATCCGTGATCACCCGGATGCGACCGCCGTGATGATCGTCAACGAGTTCGCCGCGCTGGGCTCGGTGGCGGGCCTGAGTCGGCTCGGCCGCACGATCCCCGACGACATCTCGGTGCTGCCGTTGCTGATGGCACCGGAGATGGCGGCGCTCACGAATCCCGAGCTGACGATCATGCGAACGCCCGGTCCGGAGCTCGGGCAGCTCGGCACCGAGGCCCTCATCCGCCAGCTGGAAGGCGCGGATCCGCTGCCGCCGCAGCTGGTCCCGGCGAAGCTCTATCCCGGCGCGACGGTCGCGCCGCCGCGGGCTGAATAACCTCGGCGAACGAGTAGAGCTCGGAGGCCTCGCGCAGCGCTCATCCGAGGCCGTTCGAGCGCCCGGCGTACTTGTGCACGTGAGGCGGATCTCCGCCACTCATCAAGCACCGATCTTGGGCGACCGTAGTGCTCCGGCCTGCGTGGGTCGGCTGCGCTGCTCGACGTTGGTGAGTGCTGGGAGTCCACTGACGGGCTGGACGATCGGTCCAAGAGTCCGCCTGGATGATCGGCGTGATCGTGGCGGCCGGCTGGAGTGGCCGACGCGGAGTGGACTACTACGTGTTCTTCGGTACGCCGACGGGCCGAGGATCTCTTGGCATCGGCCAGCTGCTGAGGTTCCAGAGAGCGGTGATGAGAGGGCGGTGAAGATCTGCGCGGCGGACGCAGACGCCGATCGTCAGGGGATCGAGGAGCGAGTCGTTGGGCAGCTCGACGAGGCGGTCGGCGATCGGGGAGGAGTCGAGAACCAGGCGGGGGACGATGCCGGTGCCGTAGCCGAGCGCTGCGAGGGTGAGGAGAGCTTCGTGGCCGTCTGGTTCGGCGGCTATGACTGGCTTCATGCCGGTCGTGCGGAACCAGCGGAAGGCGGCCTCGCGGACGAGCCCTCGAGCCGGCACCACGAAGGGTCCGCGGACGTCGGCAAGTGACGCTGGTGAGTCGGCGTCGCCGCCTGAGGCGGTGACGAGGACCAGGTCGGTGACCGCGAGGGGCCGGGTGACCAGCGATTGGGGCAGGCGTCGAGGGATGCCCGCGACCGCGGCGTCCACTTCGCCTTCGTCGAGTCTGGCGAGGGCTGCGGCTGCGTCGCCGGTCCGGATGTCCAGACGGATCTGGGGATGCGCCGACCGCAATGGCGCGAGCAGGTCGGGAAGGAGGGCCTGGCAGGCGGTGACGGTGGCGAAGATCTTCAGCTCGCCGGCCAACTCGGCCGGCTCGTCCGCGCCGGCCCGATAGTCGTCCCACAGTGCCAGTGCTTCTTCGGCGTACGTCGTGAATCGCTGACCATCCGCGGTGAGCACCACGCCGCGCGGCCCACGGTCGAGCAGCCGGGCGCCCGCGCGGACCTCGAGCCGCTGGATCGTCCGTGTCAGCGTGGCCGCACTGACGTGACACTCCAAGCTCGTCCGCCCGTAGTTGAGCGTCCGGGCCAGATGCAGGAACAACTCCAGCTCGCGGTGTTCCACGTTTCACCTCCTGCAACGCCCCGGTGCAGATGTTGCGCTTGCTGCAACATCGTACCGGGACTTTAACTGAAAGGCATGACCTCCCTCACCTCGTCGGTCTTCCGGACCGAGACCATGACAGTGCCCGGCGGGACCGAGACGATCGTGCGGGGCGGGCGGGATCTGTTCCCGTTGCTGCCGCAGGCGCTGCACGGCGTACGGCGGATCGGCGTCATCGGCTGGGGTCCGCAAGGTCGCGCCCAGGCGCAGAACCTGCGCGACTCGCTGGCGGGGACGGACGTGACCGTGTCGGTCGGGCTGCGGCCTGGGTCGTCGTCTGCCGAGGATGCGCGCCAGCATGGGTTCGCCGTGGGGGACTGGCTCGAGGTCGCGGCCGCGTCTGACCTGGTGATCCTGCTGATCGCCGATGCGGCCCTGGCCGCCGAACACGAGCAGATCTTCGCCGTACTGAAGCCAGGTGCCACGATCGGCCTCTCGCACGGCTTCCTGCTGGGGCATCTGAAGGCGATCGGCAGTGACTTCCCGGCCGGCCATCCGGTGATCGCGGTCTGCCCGAAGGGAATGGGCGACTCGGTACGGCGTCTCTACCTGCAAGGCGCGACGATCAACGGCGCCGGCATCAACGCGAGTATCGCCGTACACGCCGACCCGGACGGTCATGCCACGGATCGGGCGCTGGCGTGGTCGATCGGGCTCGGATCGCCGTACACGTTCGCGACGACGCTGCGGGACGAGTACCTGTCCGACATCGTCGGTGAGCGGGCGATCCTGCTCGGTGCGGTCCACGGCCTGGTCGAGGCGCTCTACCGGCACTTCCGGCTGGACGGGGCCGATCCGGTCACGGCGTACGAGCGTTCTACCGAGGCGGTGACCGGCCCGATCGCCCGGACGATCTCCACCGAAGGTCTGGCCGCGGTCCGGGCTGCGACGGGCGATCAGGAGCTGTTCGATCGCGCGTACTCCGCCGCCTACGGGCCGGCGCGTGACCTGGTCGCCGAGATCTACGACGAGGTGGCCGACGGCACCGAACTGCGGAGCGTGATCCTGGCCGACAAGCGGCTGGCCACCCGGCCGATGACCGAGATCGGCGGCAGCCCGATGTGGTCGCAGAGCGCGGCGGTCCACGCCCGCCGGGAGACGACCGAGGCCACCATCGATCCACTGACCGCGGGGCTGTTCGTGGCGACGATGATGGCCCAGGTCGACGAGTTCGCCGAGCGCGGTCACGCCTGGTCGGAGATCGTCAACGAGTCGATCATCGAGGCGGTCGACTCGCTGCTGCCGTACATGCATGCCCGCGACGTCGCCTACATGGTCGACAACTGCTCCCGGACCGCCCGGCTCGGGACCCGGCGCTGGGGTCCGCGCTTCCAGGCCGCGTACGAGCAGATCGTCCTGCCGGGCCTGGAGGCGCCCGCCGACCCGACCCTGATCAAGGCCTTCCTCGACAACCCGACCCACGAGGCCCTGGCTGCGGCTGCCGTACTGCGCCCTTCGGTGGACATCTCCGTCTGACCGTCATCAACATCAGTTCGTAATCAGTCCTTGACCCGTTGTGCGTGCGTGGGTAACTTTCAGGTCGCGGGGGAGCGCCTGTAATTCAGTTACGTTGACGTCCGCCCCTGCCCGCCCGGACTGAGCTGGTGAACTGATGCAAATGACCCGACGCCAATCCCTCGGACTCGCCGCTGCCGCTGTCGCCGGTACGACGATCGCCGGTACCTCGACCGCCTCCGCCAGTACCGATCGCTGGGTCCGCGAGACCCTGCGACGGATGACGCTGGAGCAGAAGGTCGGCCAGCTGTTCGTCTGCTACGCCTACGGACCGGCTGCCGACACCGCCGACGCGCGCAACACCAGCCTGTACGGCGTGGCGACGCCGGCCGAGGTGGTGGCCAAGTTCCACCTCGGTGGAGTGATCTACTTCGCCTGGACAGACTCGGTCAAGGACCCGCAGCAGATCGCCCGGCTGTCCAACGGACTGCAGAGCGCCGCGCTGGCCGACAGCGGCATCCCGCTGCAGATCAGCACCGATCAGGAGCACGGTGTGGTGGTCCGGGTCGGGCCACCGGCGACCCAGTTCCCGGGTGGGATGGCCCTCGGCGCGACCCGGTCGGCGCAGTACGCGCGAGCCGCCGGAGCGATCGGCGGCCGGGAGCTGAAGGCCGTCGGCATCACCACCGACTTCGCGCCGGACGCCGACGTCAACATGAACCCGCTGAATCCGGTGATCGGCGTCCGCTCGTTCTCGTCCGACCCCGCACTGGTCGCGGAGCTCACCGCGGAACAGGTGAAGGGCTACCAGCGCGACGGCAAGATCGTGTCGACCGCGAAGCACTTCCCGGGACACGGCGACACCGCGACCGACAGCCACACGGGTATCCCGGTGATCAGCCACACCCGCGACGAGTGGACGCGGATCGATCGGCCACCGTTCGAGGCCGCGATCCGGGCCGGGATCGACTCGATCATGACCGCGCACATCGTCGTACCGGCACTTGACCCGGCCGGTGATCCGGCCACGTTGAGCCGGCCGATCCTGACCGGCATCCTGCGCCAGGAGCTGCGGTTCGACGGTGTCGTGATCACCGACTCGCTGGGGATGAAGGGCGTCCGGGACAAGTACGGCGACGCCGGGATCCCGCTGCGGGCGATCGAGGCCGGCGTGGACCAGCTGCTGATGCCGGTCGATCCCGGGCTAGCGTACAACTCGGTCCTGTCGGCGGTCCGCGCTGGACGGATCAGCGAGGCGCGGATCGACCAGAGCGTCGAGCGCATCCTGAAGCTCAAGCTGAAGACCGGCGTCGTCGACCATCCGTACGTCGACCTCGCCCGCGTCGCCAAGATCGTCGGTACGCCGGCCAACTACGCCCAGGCCCAGCAGATCGCCGACCGCAGTACGACGCTGCTGAAGAACGACGCCGGCCTGCTCCCGTTGTCACCGGCGCCGCGGACCATCCTGATCGCCGGCTACAGCCCGGCGATCCTCGGAACTGCGCTGCAAGGCCGCGGTGCGTCCACGGTCGTGAAGGACACCGGTACGACGCCGACCGACGCGAAGATCGACGACGCCCTGGCGGCGGCTGCGACCGCCGACCTCACCGTCGTCCTCACGAACAAGGCCTGGGACACCGAGGTCACCGACAAGGACGCCAAGCAGCAGAAGCTCGTGAACGCCCTGCTCGCCACCGGCCGACCGGTGATCGTCGTCCCGGTGCGCGACCCGTACGACGTCGCGTACTTCCCGACCGCGCAGACCACGCTGGTCACTTACGGCACGGCGGCCGTGTCGATGGAGGCCCTCGCCAAGGTTCTGTACGGCGAGATCGCGCCCACCGGCAAGCTTCCGGTGGCAATCCCTGCGCAACCTGATCCGACCAAGACCCTGCACCCGTACGGCCACGGGCTCACGTTCGACCCACGGCAGACCCGCTTGACGGTGGCGTCGTACAACATCCATGCGGGTGCGGGCGAGGACAACGTGTTCGACCTCGAGCGCACAGCTCTGGCACTGAAGGCGCTTGACGCCGACGTGATCGGGCTGCAGGAGGTCGACGTGCACTGGGACGCCCGCAGCGAGTGGCGGGACACGATCGCCGAACTGGCCGCCAAGCTCGGAATGCACGCGGGCTTCGCACCGATCTACGACCTCGATCCGCCCGCGGCCGGGCAACCACGCCGGCAGTACGGCGTCGGCGTACTGTCTCGTTTCCCGCTGGTTCGGACCGAGAACCACTCGATCACCCGGCTTTCTACCCAGGACCCGAACCCGGTGCCCGCGCCGGCGCCCGGATTCCTCGAGGCGGAGATCGACGTGCGTGGTCGCCGGGTACATGTGTACTGCACGCACCTGGACTACCGGGCGGATCCATCCGTGCGGGCCGCGCAGGTCCGGGACACGGTGAAGATTCTGGCCGGCGACCGGCGGAAGGATCTGCAGATCATGACCGGTGACTTCAACGCCGAGGCGACGGCTCCCGAGCTCGCCGGGCTGTGGAAGCGGCTGACCGATTCGTGGACCGCGGCCGGTTCGACCACCGGCGGTCCGAACACCTATCCGGCGATCGCCGCGAACAAGCGGATCGACTTCGTCACCGTCGGCGCCGGCTTCCGCGTGCTGCGCGCCGAAGTGCCTGCCGAAGTACCGCTCGACCAAGCCGCCAGTGACCACCGCCCGATGGTCGCCGATCTCTCGTTCCACTCCTGAGGAGTTCCCCATGAAGCGACGCAGTTTGCTCGCCGGCGCCGGTGTCCTGGCCGCCGCCCCGCTGCTCGACGTACCGGCTGCCAACGCGACTGGTGGCAGCCACGGCAAGGCGATGACCGGGGCCGAGGCGCTGGCCAAGGACGGTTGGCGTGCACTGGCCGGTCAGAAGGTCGGCGTGATCAGCAACCCGACCGGGATCCTGCCCGACTTCACCCACATCGTCGACACCATGCACGCGTCCGGCAAGGTGAACATCGTCGCGGTCTTCGGCCCCGAGCACGGCTTCCGCGGTAGCGCCCAGGCCGGTGGTTCGGAAGGCGACCACGTCGATCCGCGCACCGGAATCATGGTGTACGACGCGTACGGCGCCAACGCGGACAAGCTGGCCAGCCTCTACACGGCGTCCGGTGTGGAGACCGTGGTCTTCGACATCCAGGACGTCGGTGCGCGCTTCTACACCTACATCTGGACGATGTTCGAGGCCATGCTGGCGGCGGTACGGACCGGCGCGCGTTTCGTCGTACTGGACCGTCCGAATCCGGTCGGTGGGTATGCGCGTGGGCCGATGCTCAAGCCCGGCTTCACGTCCGGCGTCGGGAAGAAGGAGATCCTCCAGCAGCACGGCATGACGGTCGGCGAGCTGGCCCGGATGTTCAACGCCGAGTACCTGCCGCTCGAGCCGAACGGCGGGCGGCTGCGGGAGCTCGAGGTCATCCAGGTGAAGAACTGGAAGCGCGATCAGCTGTACGCCGACACCGGTGCGACCTGGGTGATGCCGAGCCCGAACATGCCGACGCCGGACACCGCGCTGCTGTACCCGGGCCTGTGCCTGTTCGAGGCAACCAACATGTCCGAGGGGCGCGGTACGACGCGACCGTTCGAGCTGATCGGGGCGCCGTACGTCGACTACAAGTGGGCCGAGGCACTGCAGACGAAGAAGATCCCGGGCATCCAGTTCCGGGAGGCCTACTTCACGCCGACCATCAGCAAGAACGCGAACGTGCTCTGCGGCGGCGTCCAGGTGCAGATCACCGATCCGCACAAGGCGGAGGCGATCGTTGCCGCGACCCACATGATCGTCGAGGCCGGCAAGCTCTACCCGGACTTCACCTGGCGGGCCGAGACCCCGCCCGGACGCTGGATCGACCTGCTCACCGGCTCGGACCGCTTCCGCACCATGTACACGGCCGGCGCGACCGCCGAGGAGATCGTCGCGGCCTGGAAGTCCGAGACCGACGCGTGGACCGCTCGCCGGGCGAAGTACCTTCTGTACAAGGGAGCGCACCGATGAAGCGCCTTGCCGCGCTCACGGTAGCCTCTGCGATGATGGTGACGATGGCAAGCCCTGCAGTTGCTAATGGCAACAACTCTGGCCGGTTCGACCACCCGTACGACGGGTATGCGCCGAAGGGGACGCTCTTGCGCGATTCGACCCCTGCGAAGGCCGGTCTCGACCCGGCCCCGATCGACGCCGCCCTGGCCCAGGTGGACGGCTGGACCAGACCCAGCGGTACGACGAGACCCTTGTACGCCGGCGCGGTCACGCTGCTCGGCCACGACGGGAAGATCGTCACCAAGACGGCGACCGGGATGGCGCTCAAGTACGCCGACGGTGCCGGCACCGAATTGCCGCCGGACCAGCAGATCCCGATGCGCACCGACACGATCTTCGACATGGCGTCGGTGTCGAAGCTGTTCACGTCGATCGTCGTGATGCAACTGGTGGAGAAGGGCAAGATCGGCCTGGACACGCCGATCGCGTCGTACGTCCCGGAGTTCGCGGCGAACGGCAAGGAGGCGATCACGGTTCGGCAGGCGCTCACGCACACCACCGGGTTCCCTTCGTGGCTGCCGCTGTGGAGCACGGGCAAGACGCCGGAGGAGCGGCTGCAGCTGGCGCTCACCGCGAAGTTGCAGAACCCGCCCGGAAGCACCTATCTGTACAGCGATCTGAACCTGATCTCGCTCGGCGAGGTAGCGCACCGGGTCACCGGGAAGACGCTCGACAAGCTGGTCGCCGACGGCATCACCAAGCCGCTGCGGATGCGGGACACGGGCTACAACCCGGATCCCAAGAAGAAGCCGCGGATCGCCGCGACCGAGTTCCAGACCGCGCCGCCGCGCGGCATGGTGTGGGGTTCGGTGCACGACGAGAACGCCTGGTCGCTGGGCGGCGTCGCCGGTCACGCCGGTGTCTTCAGCACTGCGGACGATCTGGCCGTGCTGGCCCAGGCGTTCCTGAACGGCGGCAGTTACGGCGGGGCCCGGATCCTCAAGGAATCCTCGGTGACCGCGATGATCACCAACTTCAACCAGGCCTTCCCTGGGAACGACCACGGTCTCGGCTTCGAGCTCAACCAGCGCTGGTACATGGGCGGCCTGTCCGGTCCACGTACCGCCGGTCACACGGGCTACACCGGCACGTCGATCGTGATCGACTTCGACTCCCGCTCGTTCGCGATCCTGCTGACCAACCGGGTGCACCCTTCGCGTGACTGGGGTAGCAACAATCCGGCGCGTCGTGCCGTCGTACAAGGGCTTGCGGAGTCGCTCGGAGTCGGACCACGGCACGGCAAGGACGCCTGGTTCTCCGGTACGACGGACAACGCGAGTGCGACGTTGTCGGTGCAGGTCGCCGTACCGACTGATGGGGCGAAGTTGGCGTTCGATTTGTTCGTCGATACCGAAGATTCGGACTTGCTGTACTTGGAATCGTCGACCGACGGGACCACTTGGAACAAGGTTCCTTTCACCGTGCGCGATCGGGGTTCCGTAACTGACCATGACGGTTCGATCAGTGGATCGGGCGATCGGCATTGGCATCAGGTCACCGCGGAGCTTGGTGCGGGTGCTCAAACGATCAGATGGCGCTACACGACGGATCCGCTGTACGAGGGCCGTGGTGTCTACGTCGACGGTGTGAAAATCACGAGCGGGAGTGGTGAACTTCTCGATGGTGAACGAACGCCTGAATCATTTACCGCAACAGGTTGGAGACTTTCGCGTCGGTGACCCCACTTCGTGCATGGGCGCCGTACCGTGGCTGTCATGAATTCAACAACCTCTCCAGAACCCACGGGGCCGCTGTTGGTCCGGGTCCGCGCGGTCATGCCCGCGCTGGCGCCGGCCGAGCAGCGGGTGGCGAACGCGGTCCTCGCGGATCCGGGCGGAGTGGCGGCGATGACGATCTCCGAACTGGCGGAGGTGGCTTCCACCTCGGAGACCACGGTCATCCGGTTCTGCAAGCAGATCGGCGTTCCCGGCTATCCGCAGCTCCGCCTGCAGCTGGCGGCCCAGTCGGCGCAGGAGAGCCTCCGGCCTGAGGTCGGCGGTGACATCGAGCCGGGCGACTCGTTGGCCGATGTGGTCAGCAAGGTCGCGTTCGCCGACGAGCGGGCGGTCCGCGAGACCGCCCAGCAGATCGACGTCGACGCGCTGGGCAAGGTCGTCGACGCGGTCGTGAACGCTTCGCGGGTGGACCTTTACGGGTTTGCGGCGAGCGCTTTCGTCGCGCTGGACCTGCAGCAGAAGCTGCACCGGATCCGCCGGGTCGCTTTCGCTTGGTCCGACGTACACATCGCGTTGACGAGTGCGGCGCTGCTCGGTGACGGCGACGTGGCGATCGGGATCTCCCACACCGGTACGACGGTCGAGGTCGTCGAAGCGCTCGAGGAGGCGGCCAAGCACGGCGCCACCACGGTCGCCGTGACGAACTTCCCGCGGTCCCCGCTGGCCAAGACGGCCGACCTGGTGCTGACCACGGCCGCGCGGGAGACGACGTACCGGTCCGGGGCGATGGCGTCGCGGATCGCGCAACTGACGGTGATCGACTGCCTGTTCATCGGCGTCGCCCAGCAGGTGCTCCCGGTCGCCCGGAAGGCGCTCGAGGAGACCGCCAGCGCGGTGCGCGGGCACCGGCTCAAGGGCTCGGAGTAGCGGTCCTCGAGGCGGAAGTAACGGATTGCGGTTTCGTCAACTGTTTCCGTCAACGATGAACAGAATTGAAAATCCTTCAGTAGAAAACTAACATCGACCTGTGACCACACCGACGGAGCAGCGCAATCCCCGGACGCTCGCCATCGATGCGGTAGGCACGAGCGAGATCCTCTCGATGGTGAACGCCGAGGACGCTCGAGTGGCCGGCGCTGTCGCCGTCGTCATCCCCGAGTTGGCCCGCGCGGTCGACGCCGGGGTGGAGGCGATCCGCGGCGGCGGGCGGGTGCACTACTTCGGCGCGGGGACGTCGGGGCGCCTGGCGGTGCTGGATGCCGCCGAGCTGCTGCCCACGTTCCACGTTCCGGACGGACTGGTGGTCGCGCACCACGCCGGCGGTCTGGAGGCGTTGCTCCGCGCGGTCGAGAACGTCGAGGACTCCGAGGAGGGTGGAGCCGCTGACGCGGCCACAGTGACCGGTCAGGACCTCGCGATCGGCCTTGCCGCTTCCGGGAGTACGCCGTACGTCGCCGGGGCGCTGAAGGCCGCACGAGCGGCTGGGGCGACCACTGTGCTGATCACGTCCAACCCCGCGGCCCCGTTGGCGCCGCTGGCGGACATCGTGATCGCGGCTGATACGGGTCCTGAGGTGATCGCGGGGTCGACGCGGCTGAAGGCTGGGACCGCGCAGAAGATGATCCTGAACGCGTTCTCGACGACGCTCATGATCAAGCTCGGCCGGACCTGGTCGAACCTGATGGTCGACCTGGTCGCCACCAACAAGAAGCTCCGCGGTCGGATGCTCCGGATCCTCGCTGAGGCGACAGGCGCGGACACCGACGCCTGTGAGGCGGCGCTGGCCGAGGCAGATGGCGAGCTCAAGCCAGCCCTGGTCCATCTCCTCACTGGCACTCCAATCCCCGCCGCCAGGGCCGCCCTAGAGGCAGCCCACGGCCGCGTAGCCACGGCGTTGACCACCCTGGGTGCTCCCGCCTAGTACCTCTCACGCGAGGGGACACCGCCTCTGGCGGCCGTTTGGCGACGCCCTTTGGCAAGTACATAAAGAATGAATATAAAGATGTTATGCTTCTGGCATGAGTCGTCAAGACATCGCTCCTGGCGCGTCCGCCGCCATCGGGGCAGCCCTCTATAGCCTGGCCACCAGGGCCGTGAGACGCCTGCCCCGGGACATGAGCCTGACGTCCGCCGCCACCCTGGCCACCCTGGACCGGACCGGCCCGCGGCGCATCACCGATCTGACCGCGATCGAGGGCGTCACCCAGCCCGCGATGACCGCGCTGGTCCGGGTGATGGAGGAGTCCGGCCTGGTCGAGCGGCGGGGCGACGCGTCCGACAAGCGGGTCACGCTGGTGTGCCTGACCGAGGCCGGCGCCGCCTATGTCCGGACGCGGCGCCAGGCGGGCGTCCACGCGTTCGAGCAGTTGATCGGCGAGCTCACCGGCGACGAGATCGAGGCCCTGGTCGCGGCCCTGCCGGCGCTGAAGCATCTGGCAGAGCTCGAAAGCCAGGACCGCGAAGGGCCGAAGCAGTGACCGGCCAGCCGGTCGGCGGGGGCGCGGCGAAGGCGTTCCCGGTGGCGGGTTCCGAGGAGCGGCTGCTGGTCCCCGCCCTGATGTTCATCGCCCTGGTCGTGGCGGCGGTCGCCAGCCTCGGTACGCCGCTCATCACCAGCGTGGCGACCTCGTTCCATGTCTCGCTCGGCAGCGCGCAGTGGACGCTGACCATCGCTCTGCTCAGCGGCGCCGTCGCCACACCCGTACTGGGCCGGCTCGGAGCCGGTCCGCACCGGCGGGCCACGATTCTCGCCACGCTCGCGGTCGTCGTCGCCGGCAGCGCGCTCACCGTGCTGCCGCTGGGGTTCGCGTGGCTGCTGGCCGGCAGGGCGGCCCAGGGCGTCGGGCTCGGGCTGACGGCGCTGATGATGGGCGTGGCCCGGGATCACCTCCCCGAGGTGCGCAGCGCGGCCGTGATCGCCCTGATCTCGGTGGTCTCGATCATCGGGGCCGGCGTCGGCTACCCGCTGGCCGCACTGCTCGTCGAGCTCGGCGGGGTCCGGGCCGCGTACGGCCTCGGCCTGGTCGTCACCGCCGCCGCTCTCCTGACCGCATGGCGCTCGATGCCCGAAGCTCCCGAGGGCCGCTCCGCCCACTTGGATGTGGCAGGAGCGGTCGTTCTGGCCGCTGCGCTACTCCTGGTGCTGTTCCTCGCCGGCGACCGGAATCTGTGGAGCCGGCACGTCGCCGTGGCGGCGGCCCTTGCCGTCGTCGCGGTGGTGCTGCTCTGCGCCTGGGTCATCATCGAGCTGCGCAGCACGACGCCCCTGATCGATGTGCGGGCGGTGCGGCACCCGGCGGTCGCCGGGGCGAACCTCGCCATGTTTGTCGGCGGGATCGGCATGTACCTCCTGCTCACGCTCATCACCCGGTACGCGCAGACGCCGCACGGCGCCGGCTACGGCTTCGGGCTGACGACCTTCGTCGCCGGGCTGGTCCTCATCCCGTTCTCGGTGCTGGGGTTCGTCGCCGGCAAGCTCACGCCGCGGGTCCGGACGCGGATCGCCAACCCCCTGCTGCTGGCCGGCAGCGCCGTCGTGGTCGGCGGCGGGTTCGCCCTGTTCGCGGCGGCCCGGTCGGACCTGGCCGAACTGTTCGTGGCGATGGGTGTGCTCGGCTTCGGCGTCGGCGGTTTCTCGGCGGCGATGCCCGGTGTCATCCTGGCCGTCACCCCCAAGAGCGAGACGTCGAGCGCCATGAGCTTCAACTACGTCGTACGCAGCGTCGGGTACTCCCTGGGCAGCGCCATCGGCGGCCTGATCCTCGCTGCGGGCACCAGCCCCGGCCACCTCTTCCCCGACGACAGCGCCTACACCACCGCGGCGCTGGTCGGTATCGGCGCCATGGCGATCACGACGCTGACAAGCCTCGCTCTCGCCCGCCGACGCTCGTCCGAAACCAATCCGTAAGTCAGATGCACTCATCTCAACACTGGAGGTTCCATGCCCAAGGGCTACTGGGTCAGCGCCTACCGCACCATTTCAGATCCTGAGAAGCTGGCCGCGTACAACGAGCTGGCCGCTCCGGCCGTCAAGGCCGGCGGCGGCCGGACCATCGTCCGCGGCGGTCGCGTAGTGGCGCACGACGCCGGAATCGCCGAGCGCACCGTCCTCGTCGAGTTCGACACCTTCGAGCAGGCCGTAGCAGCACACGAAAGCCCGGCCTACCAAGAAGCGCTGGCCGCCCTCGCCGACGGCGTCGAACGAGACTTCCGAATCGTCGAAGGAACTGACTGATTGCACATTGGTGAGGTAGGCGAGTGGAGGCTGTGCCAGCCGGCACAGCCTCACCGCCGCCTCACCACGTCACCTCCCACACCACCACCCGCACAAGGCGCCACCCTCACCCGCATCACCACATGCGCGGCACCCTCACCCACCAGCTCCCCGCGCGCATCTCCAGATGCGCGGCACCTCGTCCCTCACCTACCAGCTCCTCGCATCCCGTCGTGTGCCACAACGCCCGGGAGATGAGTCTGCGACTCGCGCCGAAGGCGTCAACAGACTGTCGCCGCCGAAGGCGGTGTCCTTCTACTTACCTTCATCACCACATGCGCTGCCGGGCGATCACCTACCCGCTCACCGCATCCCGTTCGCGTGCCACAGCATCTGGAAGACGGGTATGCGCGCGCCGAAGGCGCCACGAGACTGTCGCCGCCGAAGGCGGTGTCCTTTACCACCCTCATCACCACACGAGACACCTCCTCTCTCACCTATCAGCACCCCACGTGCCGTTCGCGTGGCACAGCGTCGGGAGACGGTTTGCGCCCGCGTCGGAGGCGGTGTCCCTTGAGAGTTTTTGAGGTTGTGGGTGGGGGTTTTAGTGGGGTGAGGGGAAACCTTCATTAATGGGGATCGGGTAGACCTTTTGTAACCTCCGCATACCGTTTGTGTGGTTTGTTTTTGTTGTGGGTGGGAGGGGGGAAATGGGGGTTGCGAGGGGTAATTGGGTGATTACTGCTGGTCCATAGCGTAGTTGTGTGATCGTGTCGTATCGTCGCGTCATCGCCAGGCCTTGGTGGAGGTTCTGGTCTTCGAATCCTTTGTGTGGAACGGCTTTGGAGCTCGGATGACCATGGACGGTGCTGTTGTGCTGCCCGGAACCACCCTCGGTGCGGAGTGGGTCGACGATGTCCTGCTGGCCGGCCCGGCCGGTGATATTTGCTTTCGTTTACCTGACCCGGTCGACCGGGAGAAATTACGCCGACTGGTCCGCGATCGGCAAACCGAACTGGCCCAGTCCGGTTTTAGGCCCGGTGGCGCAGTGGTCTTACGGCTGCCACCGTCAATGGCTTTTGTTACGCATTTGCTGGCGGTTTGGCGCAGTGGTGGCCAGGCGATCCTGCTGGACCACCGCCTGACCGACTACGAGGTCCGTCGCGCGATCGAACGACTGGTCCCGCAGGTGGTCGTTTCCCCGCGCAGACTCGCGCCGGCAGGCCTGCGAACGTTCGTCGAGGTCGACACCGACCTGGCCAGCTATTCGGGCCATCCGGCCGGTACGACGCACGCCGTCGTACAACTGAGTTCCGGCTCGACCGGCCCGTCGAAGGTGATCGGGCGGACCGCGGACGACCTCGTCGAGGAGGTACGCCGGTATACGCAGATCGACGGCGTACCGCAGCGGGGGGAGCGGCTGATCCTGCTGCCGTCGATGGTCCACGTGCTCGGGTTGGTCGGCGGACTGCTCTACGGGCTGCACGCGGGCGTCGAGTTGGTCCCACCGGCCCGGATGACCGGCGATGCGATCGTCCAGGCGATCGGATCCGCCACGACGCCGGCGACGGTGCTCGGGGTGCCCTTCCACATCGGGCTGCTCGCGTCGGTGCAGGATCCGCCGTGGTTGCCGCAGTTCAAGCGGATGACGACCGGCGGCGAGCTGGTGCCCGCCGCGGTGTGGCAGTCGTTCGAGGACAAGTACGGCGTACCGCTCGGGAACATGTACGGGATGACCGAGGTCGGCGTGATCGGCACCGACCTGTACGGCGAACACCGGCCGGCGATCCGGCCCGCGCCGGGGATCGAGGTCCGCGCGATCGACGGCGAACTCCAGGTCAGCCGTCCGGAGTCGCCGTACCTGGGACTGTCCGACCCGACTCGCTGGTCCGGCGGCTGGCTGCACACCCGCGACGCCGGGGTCGTCGACCCGGAGACCGGGCTGGTGAGCATCAAGGGCCGGCTCGACTCGCAGGTCTCGATCGGCGGGCTCAAGGTCGACCTGACCGAGGTCGAGTCCACGCTGACGTCCTTACCTGGCGTCGAATCCGCGGTGGTCGTCTTCGACGGCGCGATCACCGCGTACGTGCAACTGAATACCCCACGTGCTTCGGCGACGCTCGATGCCGATCTCGCCCAACGGCTGGCGCCGTACAAACGCCCGCGGACCCTTCACGTCCTCGATCAACTCCCTCGAACCACCACCGGGAAGCTGGTCCGGGACCTCCCCACCCTCCGCAAGGCCGCCTCGTAATGCACCACGATCTCCACGAGTCCGGTCGGCGCGGCCAACGCGAGTACGGCGCCTTCCCACGGGACGTAAGTCACCACCACCTCGGGCGCGGACTCGACCACCCCGCCACCCAGTGGCATGCGGCGACGAAGGCCGGAGCTGCGAAGGCCACGACCGAGTGCCTTACCCACCGCCTCCTTCGCGGTCCACAGCTGCAGGAACGCGGTCAGCTCGTCGGATTGTTCGGCCATCCACGCCAACTCGGAATGGTCGAACCACCTCTCCGCCAAGGGTCGGATCGAGCGGGGGTGGAGTTCCTCGAGGTCGATGCCGAGAGGTCCGTCGTACGACGCGGTCACGGCGACCAGGTGGTGAGTGTGGCTGATGCTCACCGCGAGGCCGGGGATGTGTGGACGTCCGGATGGGTCATGGGTGAGGGCCGGGCTGTCGACGAGCGAGCCGGCGAGCGTGAGGAGCAGGTTGTGGGCCGCGGTTCGGGGCTCGGCGCCGGCGGGCGCGATCCAGACATGTACGGAATCTCCCACCGAAAGAAGGTAACAACATGAAGGACGAGGTGCGCGCATTCGTCATCGCGCAACTGGAAGACATGAACTACGACATCGAAGGCATCGACGACGACACCACGCTCGGCCCGGCCGGGGTGGATCTGGAGTCGCTGGCGCTGGCGGATCTGTCCGTGCGGGTCGAGGACAAGTTCGGGGTCAGGTTCTCCGACGACGAGTCCGAGCAGCTCGCGTTGATGACGGTCGGTGAGTTTACCGCCGAGGTGGCCGGCCGGGTAGCCCAGCAGGTCTGATGAACTCGACCCCACCCCCGCCCGGGCGGGCCGAGATCCTCACCTGGCTGGCCGGCCTCGGTCAGCGCCCGCCCGAGGCCGAACGGCTCGACTCGATGGAGCTGGCCTGGCTGGTCCATCAGGTCGAGCAGCGGTACGGCGTCGAGCTCGGCGACGACCAGCTCGAACGGATCGTCACGATCGACGACGCCGTGACCGTGATCGGCGAGGTGCTGATCAGCCATGTCTGAACCCCGACCGGTCGCTGTTACCGGCCTCTCGATCCTGACAGCGCTCGGGCGCGGCCCGGAGGCGCAGCTCGCTGGTACGCCGGCTTTCAGCGAGGTCACGCGGTTCGACACGAGCAATCGGCGCGTGCATTACGCGGCGACGGCGACGGAGATTGGCACGCTGGAGGAGGAGCTCGATCTCGCGATTGCCACTGCTTGCGGGCAGGCTGGGGTCGATCGCCGTACGCCGTTGTTACTTGCGCTGCACACTGCACCGACTCGGGACTTCGGGCAGCGGCGGGTCTATACGAGCGCTTGCGTCTCCGCGAGTACGGCGCTCGCGGACGCTGCGACTCTGATCCGTGCGGGGCGGGCCGATCGGGTCGTCGTTGCTGCGGCGTACTTGGTTGAACCTCATCAGTACGCGCTCTTCGACGCCGGTCGGGCACTGGCGACCGACCATGCTGTGCGGCCGTTCAGCCTGCACCGCCAAGGCACTCTGCTTGGTGATGGTGTTGCCGCGGTCGTCCTCGAGGCTGGTGAGGGATTAGCCCAACTGGTCAGCTGGTCCAGAGCCGGTGACGCCTACCACCCAGTCCAACCAGCTCCCGACGGCCGAGGCCTGACCACAGTCATCCAATCCGCTCTCCGCAAAGCCAACCTCCACCCCGAGGACATTGGCTACCTCAACGCCAACGCCACCGGAACCATCTTCAGCGACGCATCCGAGGCTGCAGCCATCACCAAGGTTTTCAACCCTCCGGTGAGCTCTACCAAAGGACTGCATGGGCATGCGTTGGAAGCCTCTGGGCTGGTGGAGTTCTTGATCACCATCCAGGCGCTGCGGGAGGGGAAGCTGCCGGTTAATGCAGGGCTTTTGGAGGCGGATCCTGCCTGCAATCTGGATTTGATTTTGGGTGGGCCGCGGACGGCCTCGACGGCGTATGGCATGTCTTTGAATTCGGCGTTCGGTGGCGCCAATACGGCGTTGGTGGTGCGGGCGGGATGAGGACATTGGCTGCGGGGCGGTGGGATGAGGGGGAGCCGCCGGGGGTGCCGGGGTTTGTGGTGTCGGCGTTCAATCCGATGGCGGTTGCGGCGGCCGAGCGGTGTCTGAGCAAGGCGCCGACGCGGACGCAGCGGACCGGGATCGTGCTGGTGAGCGATGGGGATCAGACCAGCGCCGACCACGTACGCCGACTAGTTGCTGACGGCAAACGTATCGGCCCGCTGCTGTTCTTCCAGTCCGTGCCCAACAGCGTCGCCGGGTGGATTGCGGCGAAGTGGGACCTCCGCGGTCCAGTCGTGTGCGTGACCGACGGCGGGCTCGACGAGGCCGAACTGTTGATCGACGACGGGGACGCCGACCAAGTGCTGATCGTGCAGGTGGGAGCCCACCAGGCGTCCGCCCTGATCGTGAGTGGGGAAGAACCGATATGAAGAGCCTGAGAGCCCAACTCGCCGCGGATCGAGAGATCGGTGCCGGCAACGTCCTCGACCGGGTACTTGCCCACGGCGCCGATCCGACCGGCCCCGGCCTTACCTTCGACACGCCGGTAGACCACCACCCGGCCGAACACCCGCTGACCCTCGGCGAACTCAACGACCGAGTCAACGCCCGTACGGCGTGGCTCACCGAACACGGCATCACCCGACGCGATGTGGTCGCGATCTGGGCCACGGAAGCGCAAGACATCGTGCTCAGCTTCCTGGCCCTCACCCGCGTCGGTGCCATTCCCGCACTCCTCAACGGCAAGATGGCGCCCGCGATCGCGGACGAATACATCCGCCGCCTCCGCGTCACCGCCGTACTCGCGGACGCCGCCCACCGCCAACTCCTGCACACAGACGTCCTGGCTGAGCCGAGAGACCTAGGCACCGGCGACCCCGCCAAGGCGCCTGAGCACTACCGCCACCACCGCGACGATCCGATCGTGATCACCCACACCAGCGGCACAACCGGCGTACCGAAGGCTGTTCTGCACACCCACACCACCTTGTACGCCGCTCTGAAACACCTCCTGACCATGCCGCAAGCGCAAGGCACGGACAGGATCCTCAACGCCCTTCCGATCCCGCACACCGCGACGATCCTGATGGTGAACCAGGTCCTCGGCAACCGCGCCGAGATGCTGCTGCTCTCCAGCCAGGACGCCCCGAACGTCCTGCACTACATCGAACGCTGGAAGCCTCGCGCCGTCTACGGATTCGCCGTCACGTGGGCCGGCCTGGCCCGCGCCGATCTCGGGCGGCACGACCTCGACTCGGTCCGGATGTGGTTCAACACCGGCGATTGCGCGCACGAGCCGCACATCCGCAAACTCGTTGCCGTCGGCACCCGAGAGACCGTGACCCGGGAAGGGCGCCGGACCGTCAAGGGCAGTCACTTCATCGACGGTCTCGGTTCCAGCGAGATGGGCCACAACGGGTTCCACATCACGCACACGATCGACAGCGATCACTACGGCCGGTGCATCGGCAAGCCGTACGCGTTCGCCGAGGCCGCGGTCCTCGGATCCACCGGCGAGGAGCTCACCAACGGTAAGGTCGGTCTGCTCGGATTCCGCTCGCCGTCCGTCTCTCCCGGCTACTGGAACGACTCGGTCAACACCTACCGGTTCAGATTGAACGGCTGGTTCCTCACCGGCGACCTCGTCTACCGCGACGACACCGGCCACTACTTCCATCTCGACCGGGTCCCGGATGCGGTGGCCGGCTTCGACGGCCCACAGTTGTTCACCTCGATGTCCGAGGAACGCATCCTCGCCGCCCTGCCCGACGTCGCCGACTGCACGGTGATCATCGTCAACCAGGACGGCCAGTACGTCGCCGACGTACTCCTCGAACTGACCGCCGAAGCGGCAGCGGCCGACCGCACCGCACAGGTGCGGGCGGCCGTGGGCGAGGAAGTCGCGGCGATCATCCGCAACGTCACCGTGGCCGGCGCGGGCGAGGTGCCGGTCACGGTGACAGGCAAGGTCCGCAAGGTCGCCCTCCGCGAGGCACGCTCATGATCACGATCACCGGAATGGGCCTGCTCACTCCAGTGGGCCGAGGCATCGACGAGGTGTACGACGCCTTGCTGCACGGGCGATCCGGCATCGCCAAGCCGCCTCCGGATCATCCGATCGCGAACTCCATCGAGCTCGCCGGGATCCTTCCGCCGTTCGATCCAGGCAAGATCGCATCCGGCCCCGACGGCAAGGTGATGGACAGGACCGTGATCCTGGCTCAACTCGCCGCCGAGGACGCGCTCGCCGACGCGGGCCTCACCATCGGCGAGAACGTCGATCCGGACCGGATCGGGGTGATCATCGGTGGAGTCGGCGGGATGGCGACTCTCGAGCAACAGGTCCTCGCCCGGGCCGAACGCGGCCGCGCCGCGGTCAGCCCGTACCTGCTCACCGGCATCCTCCCGAACATGCCGGCCGCCCGCGTCGCGATCCGCTTCGGCCTCCGCGGCTACACCTCGGCCGTCGGTACGGCGTGTGCCTCCGGCGCCCAGGCGATTGCGGACGCGGCCCGGCTGATCCGGTCCGGTGAGGCAGACGTCGTACTGTGCGGCGCGAGTGAGGCACCCCTGTTCCCGACATTCGCGGAGACCTTTGCCAACGCACGAGCGCTCGCGCGTGGTTGGGACGACCCGGCGGAGGCGAGTCGCCCGTTCGACCTGCGACGGAACGGATTCGTGTTGAGCGAAGGCGCCGCGTTGCTGGTCCTCGAAAGCACCGAGCACGCCGTGGCCCGAGGCGCGAGTGGCTATGCGGACGTCGCCGGCTACGGAGTCAACTCGGACGCACACCACCCGACGGCCCCGAGACCGGACGGCAAAGGAGCGGCCGAGTGCATGCGACGGGCTTTGGTGAGCGGTGGCGTCGAGCCGCGTCAGGTCGGCTATGTGAACGCCCACGGCACGAGCACGAAGCTCGGTGATGTGGCCGAGTCGGTCGCTATCGGGTTGGCCTTCGGCGATCACGCACCCGCGGTCAGCTCCACCAAGGCGCTGACCGGTCACATGCTCGGCACCTCCGGAGTCGTCGAGGCGGCGGCGTCGGCCCTTGCGGTCAACGCCGGGTTGCTGCCACCGACGTACAACCTCCAGGACCCGGATCCCGCCTGCCCGCTGGATCACGTCCGCAAGGAACCACGCGAGGCGCACCTGGAGTACGCGCTGTCGAACTCGTTCGGGTTCGGTGGCCAGAACGTCAGCCTGCTGTTCGGACCGCCGAGCACAGCGAACAAGAGTGAGGGGAAGGACTGGTGATGGAGATCTACGGGATCGACCACGTCGAGCTGTACGTGGGCGACGCGAAGCAGGCGGCGTTCTATCTGGCGCATGCCTTCGGCCTACAGGTGCACGGTCAAGGCGGACCGGAGACGGGACTGGCCGGACAGCGCTCCCTGCTGCTGCGGGAGAGCGCCGTACAGATCGTGTTGACCTCGGGGCTGACGGCAGAGCACGCCGCGGCCGCATACGTCCAGCGGCACGGTGACGGCGTCGCGGTGGTCGGACTGGAGGTGGACAACGCGGCCGTGGCCTACACCGAGTTGCTGAGCCGGGGTGCGGAGTCGATCGCCGAGCCGGTGACCTACACCGACGAGCAGGAGACGACCGTGGTGGTCGCGGAGGTGGCCGGGTTCGGCGACGTGATCCATCGGCTGGTCGAGCGGCACGGGCCGCGGCGGGAGTTCCTGCCGGGCGCGTTCCAGATCACCGAGCCCGCGGGCGGTCCGGACGAGAAGCTGTTCAGCGAGATCGACCACCTGGCGATCTGTGTGCCGTCCGGGCAGCTGAAGCCGACGGTGGAGTTCTACGAGAACGTGTTCGGGTTCCTGCCGATCTTCGACGAGTACATCGAGGTGGCCGGGCAGGGCATGGAGTCGACGGTCGTTCAGAGTACGTCGAAACACGTCACGTTCACGTTGATCGAGCCGGACCCGAACCGGCGGCCGGGCCAGATCAACGACTTCCTCACCTGGCATGCGGGTGCCGGCGTACAGCACATCGCCTTGCGGACCAGCGACATCGTCGAGGCCGTGGGCACGCTGTCCGGCCGGGGCGTCAACTTCCTCGCCTCGCCGTCGGCGTACTACAAGGCGTTGCCGGCGCGGGTCGGCGAGCTCGAGACGCCGATCGAGGACCTGGAGGAGCTCGGCATCCTGGTCGACCGGGATCACTGGGGCCAGCTGCTGCAGATCTTCACCGAGTCCATGCACGTACGGCGGACGCTGTTCCTGGAGATCATCGAGCGGCGTGGCGCGATGACGTTCGGCAGCGGGAACATCAAGGCGCTCTACGAGGCGAAGGAACGCGAGCTGGCGGGGACGGACGTATGAGCCTCGAGTTCAAATTGTCCGAAGCTGAGATCGAGTTGCTGCCGACGGACGAGGATGTTGCCTTCTACAACGAGCACGGCTGGTACCTGTCCAAGAAGCTGCTCACCGACGACGAGACCGAAGAGCTCGTCAACGCCAGCGAGCGTTACTACGCGGGCGAACGGGACCGATCGTTGCCGGCGGCACCGCCGAAGCTGGCGTACTGGGATCCGACCAAGGGCGACGTCCAGCGGCACAACGACTACGTGCACTACGAGCACGACGGGCTGGCCAAGATCCTCCGCAAGCCGTTGATCGGTGCGGTCGCGGCCCGGCTCGCGCAGACCGACGAGATCCGGATCTTCCAGTCCACGCTGATCTACAAGCCGCCGATCTCCGGTGAACCGTCGAACATCGTGCCCTGGCACTTCGACAAGCACTACTGGTCCTCCTCGGCGTCGGACCGGATGCTGACCGCGTTCATCCCGTTCCACGACTGCCCGCCGGAGATGGGCACGATCACGATGGTCGACGGCAGCCACCGCTGGCGGGAGATCGGGTCGGACGACACCGTCGTACGCCACTTCGCCGACCGGGACCGTTCCCAGCTCGACCAGATGCTGGCGGAGAACGCGGCGTACAACGACGCCGAGGTGATCAAGGTCCCGATCACGATCCCGCGCGGTCACATGAACTTCCATCACTGCCGCACGTACCACGGCAGCGGCGCCAACGTCTCCGATCGCCCGCGTTGCGCCATCTCTCTCCATCTCCAGGACGGCGCCAACCACTACCGCGAGTACCCGCTCTCCGACGGAACCCTCGCCGCCTACAACCACGACGTCCTCGTACGCCGGACTTCGGCCGGCCACCCCGATTACGCCGATCCCGACTACTGCCCGGTCCTCTGGGCCGACCGCTGACAGGAGAACCGCCCATGTCCCGTTACGACTGGGGTCAGACCCACCCCGGCATCGAACAGCTGGAGAAGGCCGTCACCCCGGCCCGCGACCTCGTCGTCCAGCACCCGCTGTACGCGAACCTCGACACCCACGAGGCGCTCGTCACCTTCATGGAGCACCACGTGTTCGCGGTCTGGGACTTCATGTCGCTGTTGAAGTCACTGCAGCGCGAACTCACCTGCGTCACCGTGCCGTGGATCCCGACCGCGCACACCAGCAGCCGCCGGCTGATCAACGACATCGTGATGGTCGAGGAGAGCGACGAACTCGGTGACGGGTTCATCAGCCACTTCGAGCTCTACGTGAACGGAATGCGCGAAGCCGGTGCGGACGTGAGCGCGATCGAAACGCTCGTCGAGCTGCTCCGGGGCGGTGCGCCCGTGGTCGAGTCGCTCGAGAAGGCCGGCGTACCGCAGGCTTCGATCGACTTCGCCGGGACGACGTGGGACATCATCGAGAACGCGCCGGTGCACTGCCAGGCGGCCGCGTTCGCCTTCGGTCGCGAGGACCTGATCCCGGACATGTTCACCCAGGTCGTCGCGGTGAACGAACGGTCGAACAAGCTCAACACTTTCGTCGACTACCTGGAGCGGCATATCGAGGTGGACGGCGAGCAGCACACCCCGATGGCGATGCAGATGGTCTCCGACCTCTGCGGTGACGACCCGGCCAAGTGGGAGGACTGCGCGGACACGATCAACACCGCGCTCGCCGCTCGCGCGCAGCTCTGGGACGCGATCCTGGCCGCGGTGAAGGCCTGACATGACGAGCGCCGATCTCTACCGGACCGTGCGACTGATCCGCCGCTTCGAGGAGCGGGCGATCGAGTTCGTCCGGTCCGGGGAGATCGTCGGCGGCATCCATCCGTACCTCGGGGAAGAAGGCATCGCGGCGGGTGTGTGCGCGGCGTTGTCGGCCGATGACGTCATCACCAGTACGCATCGCGGTCACGGTCATGTGCTGGCTCGGGGCGTAGACCCGGCGCGGTTGTTCGCCGAGCTGATGGGTCGGGAGAGTGGGCTGAACAAGGGCCGCGGCGGGTCGATGCATGCGGCCGACTTCAGTTTGGGGATCCTCGGCGCGAACGCGATCGTTGGTGCGGCCGGCTCGATTGCTACCGGAGCGGCGTGGGCCTTGCGGCAGCAGGGGCGTGACTCGGCGGCGGTCACGTTCTTCGGCGATGGCGCGATGAACGAGGGGATGCTGCTGGAGGCCTTCAATCTGGCCGCGCTCTGGCAGGTGCCGGTGATCTTCGTCTGCGAGAACAACGGGTACGCGACGACCATGCCGGTCTCGTCCGCGGTCGCGGGCAGTATCACCGCTCGCGCCCGGGCGTTCGGCATGCCTGCGTTCACGATCGACGGCCAGGATCCGGAGAAGGTGCTGGAGGCAACGACGGTTGCGGTCGCCCGGGCTCGAGCCGGACGTGGACCGACGTTCCTGGAGTGCACCACCTATCGGTTCGACGCGCACCACACCTTCGAGCATCGAGCCCGGATCAGCTACCGGTCGGCCGAGGAGATCTCGGTCGGGCAGTCCCGGGACCCGGTGGAGATCCAAGGGGAACGCCTGTCGCCTGGCGAGCGGGCCGCGATCGATGACGAGCTCGAGAACGTGCTCGACGCCGCGGCCGGGTTCGCATTGGGCAGCGCTCACCCGGATCCAGCCGCTGCGCTCGAGTATCTCTACGCCTCGCCGGAGGTGCCGCGCTGATGCCGAAACTCTCGTACTTGAAGGCACTCAACCGCGCGCTCGGCGACTCGCTGGCAGATGACCCCTCGGTCTTCCTCCTCGGCGAGGACATCCGCGCGGCCGCGTCCAACCTGACCGCCGGCCTCTTCACCCGCTTCGGACCGGACCGTGTCCTGGACATCCCGCTGTCAGAGCAGGCGTTCACGAACTTCGCCACCGGCGCCGCGCTGGTCGGGATGCGACCGGTGATCGAGTTCCAGATCCCGTCGCTGTTGTTCCTGGTCTTCGAGCAGATCGCCAACCAGGCTCACAAGCTCTCCTTGATGACCGGCGGCCAGTGCAAGGTCCCGGTCACGTACGTCGTTCCTGGTTCGGGCTCGCGGACCGGATGGGCCGGCCAGCACTCCGATCATCCCTACACGTTGTTCGCCCACGTCGGCGTCAAGACCGTCGTACCCGCGACTCCGGCCGATGCCTACGGGCTGCTGGTGTCGGCGATCCGGGACGACGATCCAGTCGTCGTGTTCGCGCCGTCCGGTGCGCTGGGTGTCCGGGACGATGTCGACTTCAGCACGCTGGCGCCCGTGCCGCTCGGCGTTGGCCGGATCGCGCGATCCGGCACCGACGTGACGGTGGTTGCTCTCGGCCACCTGGTGCACGACGCGGTGGCGGTCGCGGACGAGCTGGCCGGACTCGGGATCTCGGTCGAGGTCTTCGACCCACGCACCGTCTACCCGCTCGACACCGATGGTCTGGCGGCCTCGGTCGGCAAGACCGGCCGGCTGGTCGTGATCGACGACTCCAACCGCACGAGCGGCTTCGCGGCCGAGGTCCTCGCGATCGCCGCCGAACGCTTCGACCTCGCTGCACCGCCCCGCCGGGTGACCCGCCCGGACGGCGCCGTACTGCCCTTCGCCCTCGCCCTCGACCGGGCGGTCCAACCTGGCCGGGACCAGCTCGTCGCCGCGATTCACGCCGTACTGGAGGAACGATGACCGACCTGTGGCACCAGTTGCCCGAGGCAACGCGTACGGCGCTCGTCGCGCGAGGAGTCGAGTCGTGGCAGCAGGTGTACGACGGGGTTGCCACCCACAACAAGGAGTGGCGACCGCTCCGGCCCCCGATCATGTCGGCCGATACATATCGAGAGCTGACCGACATCTCGTCGACCGTCGCCCGGTTGATCCTGGCGGCGTGTTTGCGGCGGGCAACCACCGCGGGGGAGTTGCGGCAGGCGCTCAACATGCCGGTCGACGCCATCGACCTGCTCGACGACGACCTGCCGCTGACGGACGACCTGCTGGGTGGCGTGCGGGCGGACATTCTGCTCGCGGACGGGACGCCGTACGTGGTCGAGGCGAACATCGACAGCGCGCTCGGTGGGGCGCATGACTCGGATGGTGTCGCGCGTCGGTTCCTGGCGGCCTATGCGGGTGATCCGGTGCTCGAATCGCTGGCACTGACCGCACCTCCGTCAGCGGTCGACGCTCGCTATAAGGCGGTGCGGACGGCGTTGACGTTGACCGGGACGGATCGGCTCGCGATGGTGTTCACCACCGGCAGCACGTATCCGGGGTCGCAGGACGGGCTCGCGATGATCAAGCTGCTCGAGCCGTTCAGCCAGCGCGGCCGCGAGCTCGGGCTCGACATGCGGGTCTACCCGGTCGAGTGGCTGACCCTGGACGCCGCCGGCCGGCTGTGTGTCGAGGACGGTCCGATCGACGCCGTACTGCGGATGTTCGTCCCGCAGGGCACCAAGCCGAGCGATGGTTTGCAGGCTCTGCACACCGCCAACCGGACGGGCGCGGTGCGGATGTTCACGCAGACGGCCAGCTGGTTGCTGGCCAGCAAGGCGATCCTTGCGTGGCTCTGGGAAGACCTGGCCGACCTGTCACCCGAGGACGCCGAGGTCGTCCGCCGTCACGTTCCACGTACCGAAGTACTCTCCGGTGATCTCCGCCCGCGGGCGGTCGCGGAGCAGAACCAGCTGGTCCTCAAGCCGTCCGGCTCTTACGGCGGTGTCGGTGTGGTCGTGGGTCCGGAGGTCTCCCGGCACACCTGGGCGGCCGCCCTCGACGCGGCGATCTCCGAGCGCGGGTACATCCTCCAGTCGCACGTCGATGTAGACCGCCTCACCATGCAGTTCGTCAACGTCAGCACTGGCGAGACTCAGGAGAGCGCAGTCCCGTTCTGCATCGCGCCGTACCTCTTCGCGAACACTCCCGCCGGCGCCTACCTCCGCTTCACCGTCCCCGGTGCCGGCCCAGTCGTCAACGTGGGACAGGGCGCGCTGACTAGTGGCCTGCTGTTGGTGCCTTGAGCCACTTGCCTAGGACGCGCAGGGTTTCGGCCGTCGCCACCGCATCGCTCCGGGCGTTGCCGTGGCGGCCGTCGGTGCTGTAAAGGGTCGGGTCGGTGGAGAGCGGGTGATCGGTGAGGTGGACGTGGATGGTGCCGAGCTTGTCGGCGAGGATGGCGGTCCGATCGGAGAGGGTCCGCATTCGTTGCCTGAGGCCCGGTCTGAGCCAGTCGGCGACGGCCGGGCTGTAGGAGATGTCGAACATGCCGAGCGTCATCACGTCGGCGCCGGAGTCCTGCAGGGTGGTGACCATCAGCGTGAGTTCGCGATCGACCCGGTCCGCGTCGTACGTCGCCGGGAACGCATCGTTGCCGCCGCCAACGACCAGGGCGAGATCGGGGCCGAACAGGAGAGCGGGCTCAAGTTGGGTCGAGAGGATCTCGCGCGTACGCAGTCCACTCACGCCGAGGTTGAGATAGGCAAGCTCGGGTTGTACGGCGCGCAGCTCGGTGGCAATCCGGTCAGCCCATTGCAGGTCGCTGTACCCCTCGACCGGTTCGCAGAGCCCGGCCGCGACACTGTCGCCGAGTACGACGAAACGCCGCCAAGGATGACCTGCCAACAGTCGGGCGCTCTCACCGGGATCGAGGCAATAGGGGTCGCTCTCCTCGTTCATGTGGCCTCCACTGTGGTGGGTGCGTCGAGGACTTTGCCCGGACCGCGACGGAGCAGAGGGTAGCTGCTCACGAGCAGGCAGGCGATACCTGAACCGATCAGCGCTGGAGTCAACCCGAACCCGCTGACGAGTTCACCGGCCAGCAGCGCGCCAAGGGGGAGTCCGGCGAACGACGTCGCCGCGACCAGGCCGATCACGCGGGCCTGCAGGTTCTTCGGGACGTGCTCGTACAGCGCGGCTCCGAAGACCGGATTGATCGCGGCGATGCCGATGCCGGACAGGAAGGTCACCACCATCACCAGGACGAGGTCATGGCTGAGGCCGAGGACGAGCAGTCGGGGACTGCCGCCGACGAACGCACCGATCGCGAAGGTCAGGTAGCGCGGCACTTTGGTGGCAAGGAGGGCGAAGGTGATGCTGCCGAGCAGAGCTCCGGCCGAGAACGCGCCGAGGGTGAGGCCGAGGCCGGCGGGGGAGCCGAGTTCGTCCGCGACCCAGACCGGGATGAAGACCGCCGTACTCGCGCTGGCGAAGATGTTGATCGTGAACGTGGTGATGAGCATCGTCGCCAGCAGTTGATCCCGGCGGACGAACGAGAACCCGACCGCCAAGGAGCGGAAGTACTTGTCCCGCCGTGCCTCGGCCGGGATCTCCGGCGGGCGGACGAACGCCAGGACCAGTACGCCGCAGACCACGAACGTGACCGCGTCGATCCACAGGACGGACGCCGCGTCGGTCCAGTAGATCAACAGCCCGGCCAAGGGTGCGCCGAGCAGGGTCGCGCCGCGGGCGAACGCTTCGTGCAACGAGGTGATCCGGATCAACTCGACCTCGGCCGCCTCCGCCATCGGCCGGACGAGCAGATCCTTGGAGCGATCCGCGGCACCGCGCAGCGCACCCGCGACCGCGACCAGGGCGAGCAACGCGCCGAAGCCCAGGCTCGTGGTCGCCGCGATCGCGCCCACCGCCACGGCGCTGGCGAGGTTGGCGAGGATCGACGTACGCCGTGGTCCGAGGTTGTCGATCACCGGGCCGGCCATGATGCTCGCGACGATGTACGGCACCATCTCGACCGCTGCCACCAGCCCCATCCGCGCCGCGCTGCCCGTGGTCACCAGCACCAGCCACGGGATCGCCACCATCGAGATCCGGCTGCCCACCGCGGACAGGACGTCGGCGACGAACAGGATGACCAGACCGCGCCTGGGCGTCATGACTGCGGATGCAATTCTGCGTAGAGCTTGCGGAGGGCAAGCTTGTCGACCTTGGCGATCCGGGTCAGCGGCAACTCGTCGACGAAGTCGATGACGGCCGGAGCCCACAGCTCGTTCAACTCGGTGGTGACGAGTTGCTGCAGCTCGGCTGCCGACACACGTGTCCGGGTGACGACGAAGGCATGCACCGCCTCGCCGATGACGGGATCGGGTACGCCGATGACGGCAGCGGTCCGCACCGCCGGGTGACTTGCGAGGACATCTTCGATCGGGCGGCAGAAGACTCCCCAGCTTCGGCGCCTGGTCAAGATCATGTCGTGCACCCGATCGACCAGGAACAGATACCCGTCGTCGTCGAGATAGCCGAGATCGCGGGTGCGCAGCCACCCGTCCACGAGCGTCTCGGCGGTGAGTTCGGGCTTGCCCAGATACCCGGCGAACGTGAGCTTGCTCCGCACCCACACCTCACCTGTCTGCCCGGAGTCGAGCACCTTTCCGTCGTCGTCGCGGATCTCCAACCGCACATCGCCGTACGACGTACCCGCCGAAGCGAGCCGCTCGGGATGAAGCGGATCCTCGGTCAAACCAGGCAACGCGGTCACGACAACCGCCTCGCTCAGCCCGTACACGATCCGCAGCACCGGGCCGAAGCGCGCGATCGCTTGCCGCAGCCGCGCGGGGGTCGCCGGTCCGGCGCCGACGTTCAGCATGAAGATGCTGGTGCAGTCGACGTTCTCGCCACCCGGATGATCGAGCAGCTCGTACAGCATCGGCGGTGTCACGAACGTCGATGTGATCCGCTCGGCCGGGACGATCCGGTAGAACTCCTCCGGCGACCACGTATCGGTCAGGAACAGGACCCCACCGGTGAACAGGTTGACGAAGCTGGTGATCTGCCCACTCGCCAGCCACAGCGGCGATCCCGAGTAGTGCCGCAGCAGCGGGAACCCGTTGGCCACAAAGGCTTCGGCCAGCTCGAGGATCTGCTCGTAGAACGCTTGCGTGTGGTGCACGAGCTTGGGATCGCCGGTCGTCCCACTCGTCTGCAACACCGAGTCCGGCGCCGGCACCGCCGGGTCGATCACGTACGGCGCTCCGTCGCCGAACAGGTCGCCGATCCGATAGGTGGGCATCGGCGCCAGCGATGCGGCCAACTCCCGGCCTAGATCGGTATCGGCGTCGTACACGAACGCGTCCGCGTCGGCGAGCGCGGCGAACCGGTCGATCTCGCGGCGGGACGTGACCGGCGCGCTCCACAGCACCCGGCAGCCGTGCAGATGCAGGGCCAGTTGGAGCGCCGGCGCATCGAAACAGTTCGCCGCCATCACGAGCACGCGACTGCCCGGACGAATGCCCTCGTCGCGCAGCGCGGCCGCGATCCGGAAGACGTCGGCGGTCAGTTCGGCATACGTGATCCGGCGCGCACCACGGACCACTGCGAGCCGGTCCGCGAAATTCTGGAACAGTGCCAGTACGCGCGGCACATAATTGGGCAGGACGAATTCAGGCGGCATTTGGTTTGTCCCCACTCGAACTCCGGCCACCCCCAGCCGTCAGCGCGACTCTACTGGATGCGACGATCGCTGGCCAGAGCCTGGAAACCGTTCTACGGTGGACGGATCGTCGCGCTCCGGAGTCGGCTGATCACACCCTCTCGGGTGCGAAGGAATACCCCTGCAAAACCGCCTGGGAAGGTATCCGCTAACCGCTGTCCGGGCAATTTAGGAAATGCATTTGCTGTGCATTGACCGAATTAGTTCCCGCGTATTACGTTCCGTCCGCATCCGATTCCGCCGGGAGGTCCGTCCATGCGTGTATCCAGCAGTTGGCGTGCAGTCGCGGTGACCGCCGCACTCACTCTGGCCGGCTCCACCCTTGCGGGGGCGAGTAGTGGCTCAGGGCATCATGACGACGAGTGGGTCGGCACCTGGGCGACCGCGGTCACCCATGGCAACGCGACCGGCTCGACCAATCTCGGTCTGACCGACCAGAGCGTCCGGCTGGTGGTCCGGCCAACCGTCGGGGGCGACCGGATCCGGATCCGGCTGTCGAACATCTACGGCGAGAAGACCGTCACGGTCGCCGCGGCAACTGTTGCCAAGCCCAACAAGGCGACGCCGGAGCTGTCCGACATCGACCCGAACACCCTGAAGACGTTGACGTTCAACGGCTCCGGGACGGCGTCGATGGTCAAGGGCAGCGAAATGCTGAGCGACCCGGTGAACCTGCGCCTGGGAGACCTCGACGACCTCGTCGTCAGCCTGTACTTCCAGGACAACACCGGCCCGACCACGTTCCACGGCTCGTCGATCCAGGACAACTTCGTCGGCCCGTCGAACCTGGTGAACGACCCGGGCGGAGCGGCGTACACGCTGACCCGGCGCTGCTGCTTCTTCTTCCTGTCCGGTGTGGACGTGCAGACCGAGAAGTCGGCCGGCTCGATCGTCGTCCTCGGTGACTCGATCTCCGACGGCACGAACAGCACGCCGAACGCCAACAACCGCTGGCCCGATCAGCTCGCCGAGCGACTCGCCGCCGCGGCCGGTCACAAGGCGTTCCCGAGTGTGCTGAACGCAGGTCTGGCCGGCAGCCGGCTGAACCACGAGGGCACCGAACCCTCGGACAACGGCGTCTTCCCCGGCTTCAACGAGGTCGGCGTGAACTCACTGGCCCGGCTGAACGAGGACGTGTTCGCGCAGACCGACGTACGCACGGTCATCACGGAACTGGGCATCAACGACATCTGGATGTCCGACGACTCCGCGGCCGAGATCATCGGCGCGCTGCGCCAGGTCAACGCGCAGTCGAAGGAACGCGGCCTGCGCAGCCTGGTCACCACGATCACCCCGTTCGAGGGACTGAGCGGGACCGACACCTGGACCCCGGCGAAGGAGGCCACCCGCCAGGCGGTGAACAGCTACCTGCGGTCGAGCCATGAGTTCGACGGCGTACTCGACTTCGACAAGGTGCTGCGGGACCCGGCCGCACCGAGCAAGCTCAAGGCCGCGCTCGACTCCGGCGACCACATCCACCCGAACGACGCGGGCTACCAGGCGCTGGCCGCCTCGATCCCGCTGAACCTGGTGCGCTGACCGACGATGCGTACCGCCAACGAGATCCTTGCCGCACTGGGATCCGAGGACGGTCGCCGCGATCCGATGCCGCTCTTCGCGGAGCTGCATCGGATCGGCCCGGTCTGCCGGCTCGTTCCCGGAAGTTCGCCGTACGCCGTGGTCGTGAACGGGTACGACGCTGCGCACGACGCGCTGAAGGACACCCGGTTCCATCGGTTGCTGACCGCCGATCCGGACCCGAAGGATCCGGTCCTGCGGCATCTCGGCGGGTCGATGATGTTCCGCAACGAGCCGGACCATCTGCGGATGCGGAAGGTGTTCCAGGCCGTCCTGACACCACGCCGGTTGACCGGGTTCGAGCCGGTGGTCGACTCGCTGACGGGGGAACTCCTGGACGAGCTGGGGAAGTCCGGCGCGGACGGCCGGGTCATCGACTTCGTCGACTTCGCCTACCGGTTGCCGATCACGGTGATCGGCACGTTCCTCGGGATTCCGCGGTCGGACCTCGGCTGGTTCCGGGACCGGACCCAGCGGATCGACGACTACCTCGACCTCGGCGGCAAGGCGCCCGAGCGGTTGCTCGCGGCGAACCAGGCGTCCGAGGAGCTCAACGACTACTACGCCCGGATGATCGCCGAGCGCCGGATCCGTCCGCGGGACGACCTGGTCGGATCCCTCGTGCACGCGCTGGATTCGGGTACGTCGGGGATCGACGAGCAGGAGCTGATCGACAACCTGCTCGTGCTGGTGAACGCCAGCTTCGTGACCACGATGAACCTGCTCACCAACGGTCTCGACCTGCTCCTCGCCGACCCGGCCCTCATCGACGCGCTGCGTGAGGACGCTGGATTGGCGTCGGACTACGTCGAGGAGATCCTGCGGCATCAGAGCTCGGTCCAGCTGATCAGCCGGAAGGCCTCGGTCGACCTCGAGCTGGCCGGCGAGACGGTCACCGCGGGCAGTCTCGTTCTGATCCTGCCCGGGGCGGCGAACCGCGATCCGGCCAAGCACGCGGGTGCCGACATGTTCGATCCGGGCCGGGAGGATCTGCAGCATCTGTCCTTCGGCGCCGGCCCGTTCTACTGCGTCGGCGCGGCGCTGGCCCGGATGGAAGGCAGGGCCGCGTTCGGGCAACTCTTCCGCCGGTTCCCGAACCTGCGGTCTGCGGGCGACCCCGTGCGCAGTCACAGCCTGTTGCTCCGTGGGCATCAGTCCATGCCGATCCGATTGGGGTGAAGGCGATGCCGTTGGACCCGCAGGTCGAGGCGATGCGCGCCGAGCGTGAGGCGAACCAGGTACCGCAGCTCTACACCCAGACCCTGGCCGAGGCTCGGGCTGCCGACCTGGCGTCCATCCAGGCCGCGGGCGGAGACGTCGAGCCGGTTCACCAGGTCGAGGACCTCGCGACCGACGGCGGCGTACCGCTGCGGGTCTATCGGCCGGACCTCGCCGGCGCCTTGCCGACGCTGATCTACTTCTTCGGCGGTGGTTGGACGCTCGGCAGCATCGAGACCGCCGACGGCATCAGTCGTAAGCTCGCGAATGCCGTGCCCTGCCAGGTGATCACGGTCGGCTATCGGCTCGCGCCCGAGCACCCGTTCCCGGCCGCGGTCCACGACTGTCACGACGCCACTCAGTGGATCGCAGCGAATGCCGACAAGCTGCAGGCCGACCCTGCGCGGCTCGTGGTCGGCGGTGACAGTGCCGGCGGCAACCTCGCGGCCGCGACCACGTTGCTTGCCCGCGACAACGGTCCCGCACTGACCGGTCAGCTGCTGGTCTATCCGAACACCCGGTACGGCGCGGCAACGATCTCCATGCAGAAGGGCGACGACCCGTACCTCTTCAACAACACGTCCGTCGATTGGTACTGGAAGCACTACCTCACCGACCAGGCCGACGGTCTGAACCCGCTGGCGTCACCTCTGCTCGCCGAGTCGCACGCGGATCTTCCACCCGCGCTGGTGATCACCGCCGAGTACGACCCGCTCCGCGACGAGGGCGAGTACTACGCCGAGAAGTTGCACGCCGCGGGCGTCCCGACCACGCTCAGCCGGTACGACGGCATGGTGCACGGCTTCTTCGCGATGTCGGGCATCCTCGACGGCGGTAAGAAGGCGACCGCCGAAGCCGCGGCTTGGCTGGCCGAGATCTTCCGCGATGGCTGAGACCCTCACCGACTACGAACAGCTCGCGGCTGATGCCCTGCCCCAGCACATCTACGACTTCGTTGCCGGTGGCAGCGGTTCGGAGACCACGCTGAGCCGCAACCGCGCTGCCCTCGACGCGATCACGCTCACGCCTCGCATGCTCGCCGGCGTCGCTGAGCCTGATCTGTCCTGCACTCTGCTCGGGCTGCAGTCCACGATGCCGGTCGCGGTGGCGCCGATGGCGTATCAGCGCCTGCTGCATCCCGAGGGTGAACTGCTTCTGGCGAGCGCGGCCGCCACGGCCGGAATCCCTTTCGTGATCAGCACCCTGAGCAGTTTCCCCTTGGAGAAGATCGCCGCCTGCGGACCGACCTGGTTCCAGTTGTACTGGCTGCGAGACCGCGCGCTGATCACTTCGCTGGTGGATCGTGCCGCCGAGGCCGGTTGCGGTGCGCTGCTGGTGACCGTCGACGTCCCGGTGATGGGACGCCGGTTGCGCGACGTACGGAACTCCTTCGCTTTGCCGCCGGACGTGGTGGCGGCGAACATTGTCGACATGGTGACAGAGGCACATTCCGCCGTACCGGGTCTGTCGGCGGTGGCTGCGCATACGGCCTCCGCGTTCGAACCGGCGGTGTCCTGGGATGATCTTGAGTGGCTGCGCCGTACTACTCAGCTTCCCCTTGTGGTGAAGGGGATTCTCGATCCGCGTGACGCTCGCCGCGTCATAGATCTAGGTGCGGACGGGGTGGTGGTGTCGAACCATGGCGGGCGGCAGTTCGACGGTGCTCCTGCCTCGATCGATGCCCTCGGCCCCGTTGTGGATGCGGTTGGCAACGACTGCACGGTGCTGCTGGACAGTGGAGTGCGGAGCGGCCTGGACGTGCTGCGGGCGCTGGCGTTGGGGGCGTCCGGCGTACTCGTGGGGCGTCCGTTGTTGTGGGCCTTGGCGGTCGATGCGGTGGATGAGGCGTTGGGTCTGCTGCGGCAGGAGGTGTGGGACGCGATGCTGCTGGCCGGGTGTGCCGACCTGGCCGCGGTCGGTGAGTTGACGACGGGGAGAGCGTGATGGCGGATCTCAGACTGTCCGAGTTGCACGGCTCGCTGACCGATCGGGCCCTCACCTCGATGAACTTCCTCAACGAGGTCTCGCATCACTACCCGGACGCGATCTCCCTCGCCGCGGGCCGCCCGACCGAGGAGTTCTTCGACCTCGAGGACGTGCATCGCTATCTGGACCTGTTCGCGGAACACCTGCGCACACAGGGGTACGACGAACCAGCTGTCCGTCGGACCATCCTCCAGTACGGGCGGACCAAGGGCATCATCCACGACCTGGTCGCGCGCAACCTCGCCGTCGACGAGAACATCCACGTCGATCCGGAGGCGATCGTCGTCACGGTCGGCTGCCAGGAGGCGATGGTCCTCACCCTCCGCGCGCTGCGGGCAGATCCGAACGACGTGCTGCTCGCGATCTCCCCGACGTACGTCGGACTCACGGGTGCCGCTCGGCTGGTCGACTTCCCGATCCTGCCGGTGACCGAGGACGACGACCTCGCCGCGGTGGTCAAGGCCGCACGCGCGGACGGTCTACGACCGCGGGCCTGCTACGTGATGCCGGACTTCGCGAATCCGTCCGGGCTCAGCCTGGACGTCGAGAGTCGGCGACGCCTGCTCGAGGTAGCGGCCGCGGAGGACCTCTTGCTGCTGGAGGACAACCCGTACGGGCTGTTCGGGGCAGAGCGCAGGCCCACGCTGAAGGCGCTCGACACCGAGCGGCGAGTCGTCTACCTCGGCTCGTTCGCCAAGACCGGTCTGCCCGGAGCACGGATCGGATATGTCGTGGCCGACCAAACGGTCGAAGGCGGCCTTTTTGCGGACGAGCTGTCGAAGCTCAAGAGCATGCTCACCGTCAACACCTCACCGGTCGCGCAGGCGGTGGTCGGCGGCAAGTTGCTCGCGAACGACTACAGCCTCATCGCCGCGAACCACCGCGAGCGGGAGGTGTACGCCGCCAACCTCCGCGCGATCACGGACGGCCTGGCCGCTCGGTTCCCCGGCGGCGAGATCAGCTGGACCGTGCCCTCCGGCGGGTTCTTCGTGGTCGTCACGGTCCCGTTCCCGGTGGACGACGTACTGCTGGAGAAGTCCGCCCACGAGTACGGCGTGCTCTGGACGCCGATGAGCCACTTCTACGCGGGCGACACCCCGATCCACGCCCTCCGCCTGTCCTGCAGCGCGGTCACGACGGCCCAGATCGACGCGGCCCTGAACCGCCTCGCCGCCCTCATCGCCGACCAGCTGCCGTAACTGGTCCTCTCGGCTGGCGCGGAACTGGATCTGTAGGGCGTACCGCTGCACGCCTAGCGTGAGTGACATGACCACCGCGTGCGAGATCCCGACCGTCCAGGTAGCTACCGCCGAGCGCCTGTTGACCAGCCAGTTCGGCCGGTTGCTGGTGATGGTGTTCGGGTCCGGGCTGAGCATGTACCTGCTCACCTCGGTGGTCCCGCTGTACCTCGCCGCCAACGGTTCCGGCGGGATCGGGGCCGGGCTGTCGACCGGCGCGATGATGCTCTCCGCGGTGGGCGTCGAACTGCTCGTGCCGCGGATGCTGGCCCGGTGGGGCTACCAGGTCGTCCTCGGCCTCGGACTGGTCCTGCTCGGCGCACCTTCGCTGGTCCTGCTCACCACCGCCTCCTTGCCGGCTGTCCTCGCGGTCTGCGTGATCAGAGGTGCCGGCCTGGCGATCCTGGTCGTCGGCGCGGTCGCGCTGGTCGCGGACGTGGCACCGGCCGCCCGCCGCGGCGAGGCACTCGGCATCTACGGGCTGGCTGTTGGCCTGCCGGCGGTCATCGGCCTCCCGCTCGGTGTCTACCTGACCAACCTGGTCGGCTTCGGCGCCCTCTTCGTCCTGGCCGCCGTCTCGTCACTGGCCGGACTGCTCACCTTGGGCGCCATGCCCAAGACCGCCAGCTCCGAGGAGCAGCACGTGAACGTGCTCGGTGGCGTTCGGCGAAGCGGGCTGCTGATGCCGACCCTCGTCTTCGCCGCGGTCACCGTTGCCGCCGGCATCAGCGTGACCTTCCTGCCGCTGGCGGTTGCCGGCGACAAGCACTCGCTGATCGCGACGGCCCTGCTCCTGCAGGCCGCGGCCGCTCCTGGCGCACGCTGGCTGGCCGGTCGGTACGGCGATCGCGTCGGACCGGCGAAGCTGTTGGGGCCGGCAGTGGTCCTGGCCGCGGTCGGAGCCGGTTCGCTCGTGCTGATCGGCAGCTCGATCGCGGTCATCGTGGGTTCGACCCTCTTCGGGATCGGGTTCGGCGCGGCACAGAACCTCACGCTGACCCTGATGTACAACCGCGTCAGCACCTCCCGCTACGGCCAGGTGAGCGCGCTGTGGAACCTCGCGTACGACGGTGGCTGGGGGATGGGCGCGATCATCTTCGGGCTGGTGGTTTCCGGTGTTGGCTACCCGGTCGCCTTCGGACTCACCGCGCTGGTTGTGGTGGTGGCAGCGGTCAGAGCTTCCTTAGCCTGACCCAGCGGACGGCGTGATCGGCTCCCTTGCGGAGAACCAGCGTCGCGCGGGAGCGGGTCGGGAGGATGTTCTCCCGCAGGTTCGGGCCGTTGATGCCGTCCCACAGCGACTCGGCCTTCTTGACCGCCTCGTCCCGGTTCAGCTCGCCGTACCGGACGAAGTAGGACTCCGGGTTGCGGAACGCGGTCTCCCACAGCTTGAGGAAGCGGTGCACGTACCAGGACCGGATGTCGTCGGCGGCGGCGTCGACGTACACGGAGAAGTCGAAGAAGTCGCTCACCGCGAGACCGCTCTTGCCGTCCGCATGCCGGGGCGCGGGCTGCAGGACGTTCAGGCCCTCGAGCAGCAGGATGTCCGGCTGCTCGACGGTCGTGCGTACGCCGTTCATCCGGTCGTAGTGCAGGTGTGAGTACACCGGCGCCTCGACCGCGTCCATGCCGGACTTCACCTCGACCACGAAGCGCAGCAGCGACTTGCGGTCGTAGGACTCCGGGAAGCCCTTGCGCATCATCAGGTTCCGGCGTTCGAGCTCGGCGTTCGGCCAGAGGAACCCGTCGGTGGTGACGAGCGCGACCCGCGGGTGCTCGGGCCACCGGGCCAGCAGTTCGCGCAGCAACCGGGCGGTGGTGGACTTGCCGACGGCAACCGATCCACCGATGCCGATCACGAACGGGGTCCGCATCGCGGCTGGTTTGCCGAGGAAGCTCTCCGTGTCCTCGTGCAGCGCCCGGGCGTGCCGGACGTACAGCGAGAGGATCCGCGACAGCGGCAGGTAGACCTCACGGACCTCGTCCATGTCGATCTCGTCGCCGAGGCCGCGCAGCCGTTCGATCTCCTCCGCCGTCAGCGGGGACACGGTGGTCTCGGCCAGTTGCGCCCAGGCGGCACGGTCGAGCTCGGTGTAGGGAGTCACCTCCCGGGACGGCTGCAGCATGAACCCCATTCTTCCCACCCCACCGGAATGCACCCACACCGGGACGGCGTGGGCTTCGTCTCAGCCAGCGCCTCGCGGCGCCGAAACTTTCGGCACTCCATGTGAGGATTCGGTGACCGGTTGGTGTGCGAGGATCGCCGGCGAGGACGACGGGGGGTCTGGGAGGCGCAGGTGGCGGTCGAGGTCGTAAGTCGTGATCCGATCACATTCGATCAGTGTTGGCTGGGCACCCAGCGGTTGCCGGAGGCGACCGTGCATGCCTCCGGCGCACTGGCTCAGACGATCAAGGCAGAGCTCCGCCAGACCCGCGGGATCCGGAACGACGTGGAAGTTGCCCTCTGCATCCTTTCCCGGCTGCGCGAGTCGCCGCTGTGGCCGGAGGCCGAGACCGCGCTGCCCGCGGACGGGCTGGGCGACGAAGGCTTCATGGTGGTACGACGAGGCAACCAACTGCTCGTCGCCGCCGAGGGCGGCCGCGGACTGCTGTACGGGTACTTCTACCTGCTCCGGTACTTCGAGTGGATGACCGCCGACTTCACTGTGGTCGAGCGGCCGGCCGTGCCGATCCGGATGCTGGACCACTGGGACGACCTGACCGGGTCGGTCCAGCGCGGATACTCCGGTGGATCGATATTCTTCCGCGACGGCCGGGTGGTGACCGACCTGACCCGCGTCCGCGCGTACGCCCGGTTGCTGGCGTCGATCGGGATCAACGCGGTGGCGTTCAAGCTGACCGACGACCTGTCGGATCTGGCCCGGCTGGCGGCCGTGTTCCGCGAGTACGGGATCGCGGTCAGCCTGTCGGTCGAGTTCGCTGCCGATCCCTCGGACCAGCAGGTGGTGCGGCGGTGGCTGGCCGCGGCCGGTCGCGCGTACGACGCCGTACCCGATCTGGGTGGGTTCGTGGTGCATGCGGGTCACCCGGCGGAGGGGGCGAACCTGCTCGCGCGGGCGCTGGCGCCGTACGGCGGGAAGGTGTTCTGGCGGTGTTCCGGGGTCGACGGCCGGCAGGACTGGCGGGATCGGCGGACAGATCGCGCGCGGGCGGCGTACGACCAGTTCATCCCGCTGGACGGGCGGTTCGAGAAGAACGTCATGCTGGTGGTGAAGCACGGGCCGATGGACTTCCAGGTGCGGGAACCGATCTCGCCGTTGCTGGGGGAGTTGCAGGAGACGGCGTTCGCGCTCGAGTTGCAGGTGACGCAGGAGTACACCGGTCAGCAGAAAGACCTGTGCTACTTGGGCCCGTGGTGGCGGGAGATCCTGCAGTTCGACCTGCCCGGGCCGGTAGTTGCCGAGCGCACCGATGCGATCGTTGGTATCTCCAATGTCGGCGACGATCCGAACTGGACCGGGCACAAACTTGCTCAGAGCAACCTGTACGCGTTCGGCCGGCTGGCATGGGATCCGGCTGCTGATCCGATCAGTCTGTTGCACGAGTGGGCCGCGGCGACGTTCGCGATGGATGATCGGACCCGCGGTGAGCTGGTGTCGATCATGGCCGACTCGTGGCGTACGTACGAGCGTTATACCGCGCCGCTCGGGGTTGGTTTCATGGTCGCGCCGACGACCCACTACGGGCCGAACGTGAACGGGTACGAGTACTCCGCGTGGGGGACGTACCACTTCGCGGACCGCCACGGCGTCGGCGTCGATCGGACGGTCGCAACCGGCTCCGGCTTCACCGGGCAGTACCCCGAACCACTGGCGAGCCGGTACGAGAACCCGTACACCTGCCCGGACGAACTGCTGCTGTTCTTCCACCACGTCCCGTACGACCACGTGCTGCAGAACGGCCGCACGGTGCTGCAACACATCTACGACACCCATTTCCAGGGGTACGACGAGGTCGCGGCGATGATCGACCGGTGGAAGGCGATCGCGGACCGCTTCGAACCGGCGGTCCGCGAGAACATCACGCCCCGCTTCGAAGCCCAACTCGCGAACGCCCGCGAATGGCGCGACCAGGTCAACACGTTCTTCTACCGGCTGAGCGGGATTCCGGACGCCGAAGGCCGCCTGATCTATCGTTAGGGCGACCATCGAAAGTTTCGAGGCGGAGGCGTCGTGGCTCAGCGGATGACCATCGCGAAGATCGCGGAGCAGGCCGGGGTGTCGGTGCCCACCGTCTCCAAGGTGCTGAACGGCCGGTCCGACGTCGCCGAGGGGACCAGGGCCAAGGTCGAGCGGATCATCCAGGAGCACGGCTACCGGCGGCGGACCGCGAGTACGGCGAACAGTCCGATGATCGACCTGGTCTTCCACGAGATCCGGGGCGAGTGGGCGATCGAGCTGATCCGCGGGGTCGAGGAGGTCGTCCGGGCCGAAGGCGTCGAGCTGGTGTTGTCCGAGTGCGGTGGCGCCCGGCGACCACGGCAGGAGTGGATCGAGTCGGTCCTGAATCGCCGTCCGCTCGGCGTGATCATGGTGTTCTCCGACCTCGACCCGGATCAGCGGGCGCAGCTGGAGGCGCGGCGGATCCCGTTCGTCGTGGTGGACCCGGTCGGCGATGTGGGTGACGACGTACCGTCGATCGGCTCGGCCAACTGGAACGGCGGGCGGATGGCGACGCTGCATCTTCGCAAGCTCGGCCATACCCGGATCGCGGCGATCGGTGGACCGGTCGAGACGCTCTGCTCGCGGATGCGCGTCGACGGGTACACGGACGCGCTGCGCTCGACCGGCCTCACCGTCGACCCGGCGCTGATCCGGACAGCGGAGTTCGATGTGAGCGGTGGTCACCGCGAAGCGTTGGCGTTGTTGCGACTGCGCCACCGGCCGACCGCGATCGTCGCCGGCAGCGACCTTCAAGCCCTCGGCGTCTACCAGGCCGCTCGCGAACTCGGCCTCGACATCCCGCGGGACCTCTCCGTCGTCGGGTACGACGACCTCCCGACCGCTCAATGGGTCAGCCCTGCCCTGACCACCGTCCACCAGCCGCTCCGGCGGATGGCCGAGCTCGCCACCCGCCTCGTCCTGGACCTGGCCCGCGACGTCACCCCGTCCGCCCTCCGGCTCGACCTCGCGGTAGAGATGAGAGTCCGCCAATCAACCGCCAAGCCTGCGAGTTAGGCTGACCAGCATGATCGTCGGCGTGGGTATCGATGTGGTCGACGTGGAGCGGTTCATGAAGACGCTCGATCGCACGCCAGGGCTGCGGGATCGCGTGTTCACGCCGATCGAGGCGCTCAAGCCACCGGCCTCCCTGGCCGCACGGTTCGCCGCCAAGGAAGCCTTGGCCAAAGCGCTGGGCGCGCCCGCCGGCATGCACTGGCACCACGCCGAGGTCCAGACCGACGAGACGGGCCGGCCGTGGCTGGAGGTCACCGGCACGGTCGCCGAGCAGGCGGCCCGACTCGGCGTCCAGAGCCTGCATCTGTCGCTGAGTCACGACGCGGGGATCGCGTCGGCCGTCGTCATCCTGGAAGGCTGAGCATGCGTCGCGCGCACACTGTCGAACAGGTCCGGGCCGCCGAGGCCGAGCTGATGGCCCGGCTGCCGGAGGGCACCCTGATGCAGCGCGCGGCCACCGGCCTCGCGGTTGCCATCAGCAACTTCGTCGGCGGTGCGTACGGCGCTCGCGTCGTCCTCCTGATCGGCTCCGGCGACAACGGCGGTGACGCTCTGTACGCCGGTGCCCGGCTCGCCCGGCGCGGTGCCCAGGTCATCGCCGTACTGCTCTCCTCGAAGGCTCACGCCGAAGGGCTCGAAGCCTTGAAGGCGGCCGGCGGGCGAGTCGGCTCGACCGATGACATCGCGACCGCGGATGTCGTGGTCGACGGCATCGTCGGGATCGGCGGCCGCCCCGGGCTACGTCCCGACGCTCTGAAGGCCGTCGAGCTGGCCGATCAGAACGGCGTACCGATCGTTGCCGTGGACACTCCGTCGGGGGTCGACGTCGACACCGGCGAGACACCGGAGCCGCACGTCCGCGCCGCGCTCACCGTCACGTTCGGCACCCACAAGATCTGCCACCTGATCGACCCCGCGGCCGCCGCCTGCGGCCCGGTCCACCTCGTCGAGATCGGCCTCGACCTCCCGCCTGCGGCGGCGGAGTCCTTCCAAGCCGCCGACGTCCGAGACATCTACCCGGTCCCGCACGGTGAGTCCGACAAGTACTCCCGTGGCGTCCTCGGCCTGATGGTCGGCTCGGTCCATTACCCAGGTGCCGCGGTCATCGCCACCGCCGGTGCCCTCGGCGGCCCGGTCGGCATGGTCCGGTACGTCGGTCCGGATGCGGTGGCAGCCGAGGTCCGGGCCGCACACCCGGAGATCGTGGCCAACGACGGTCGCGTGCAGGCGTGGACTATCGGGTCCGGAATGGGCGATGACCTCGACGTCGCGCGGATCCGTGAACTGCTCGACGCCGAGGAGCCCGTGGTCCTCGACGCGGACGGCCTGAAGGCACTGGACGACTCGGGCGATCACATCGACGTACTCGCGACACCTCACGCCGGCGAGCTCGCACGTCTGCTCGACGTCGACCGCGCGACCGTCGAGGCGAACCGACTCGAGCACGCGCGGCTCGCCGCCGAGCGCTTCGACGCGACCATCCTGCTCAAGGGCTCGACCACGGTGATCGTTGCCCCCGACGGCCGAGTCCGGGTCAACACCAACGCCACCCCGTGGCTGGCCACCGCCGGTGCCGGGGACGTCCTGGCCGGCCTCTGTGGGGCATTGCTTGCCTCCGGCCTCACACCTCTCGACGCCGCATCGGTCGGCGCCTATCTGCACGCCGCTGCGGCCAATCTGGCCTCGGCGAACGGGCCGGTGACAGCTCTCTCCGTAGCCGCTTCGCTACCTGAAGCAACACGCCAATTGCTACGTTGAAAAACGCTCCTTCTGGGTAGGACAGAGGTGCTGGTGCCTCTGCCCGCCCAAGGAGTGTGCACATGAAGCGTTTGGTGGGGTTCGTCGTACTCGCGTTGGTTGCCGCGTTGCCCTTATCGGCTGCGGCGACCACGACGACGACATCGTCCGGGAAGCCGTATGTGGCCGACCGGCAGACGAAGATCGACGTGATGGGGGAGTGGGCCCATCCGGATGACGACACGAGCATCATCGGACCGTGTGGTGTCTGGCACCAGCGGTACGGGGTGAAGTGTGGCGTCATCCAGGTGACCCGCGGTGAAGGCGGTGGGAACGCGGTCGGCAACGAGCTCGGCCCGGACCTCGGCCTGCGGCGTGAGAACGAGGATCGCGTCGCGCACTACCGCTCCGGAACCGTTGACATCTTCAACTTGGACCGGATCGACTTCTTCTACAACCAGAGTGCGCCGTTGACGCAGTACTTCTGGGACGAGCAGGAGACGCTGCGCCGGGTGACCCGGGTCATCCGTGAGACGCAGCCCGAGATCTACATCGGGTTCACGCCGACGCTCGCGGCCGGGCACGGCAACCATCAGCAGGCCGGGCGACTGATCTGGGAAGGCGTCCTCGCGGCCGCCGACCCGACCAAGTTCCCCGAGCAGTTGAAGGGCCCGCACGCGCTCAGCACCTGGCAGGTGAAGAAGGTCTTCTCCGGCGGTGCCACCGCAGGCACCGGCGGTACGACGACCGCCGCGAACTGCACCACCGGCTTCACCCCGACCGGCCTCGACACCGTCGCGGGCGTGTGGACCGGCTACGACTCGCCGTACAAGTGGCCGGCCGGGAACCTGCAGGGACAACCGGCCGGGACCCCGAAGATCTGGCAACAGGTCGCGGACGAGGGCCGGTCGGCGTACCCGACGCAGAGCCGGGTGATGTTCAAGGGAACCTCGGTTCCGGCGTGCTCGCGGTTCGGGATGACGGAGTCGTTCGTACCGTTCCAGCCGAACAGCAGTCCACAGGCGGGACTCGACCAGGCGATCCTGTTCGGTGCGACCAAACCGGATCCCGGTGGGTTGCCGTTGGGGACGATGGAGTACCTGACGTTCTCCCGGTTCTACAACGTCGCCGGTGAGCCGTTCCAGGCGACGGTGCATCTCAAGGCACCGAAGGGAAAGCTTGCCTCGGGCAACGTTGCGCTGACGGTCCCGGCCGGCTGGTCGGTCGACGGACCGAAGCCGGTCAAGTCCAAGGAAGCGGTTGACGTCACGTTCACCGTGACCCCGGCCGCCAACGCGACGGTGGATCAGAACGCGAAGATCGCCGCCACCTACACGACCAAGCACGCCTCCGGCTACACGGACAACGTCGTACGGATCGTTGCCGCCGCCGAGGGACGGTTCCAGCGATGGGGCAACTGGCAGGAGTACGACCAGTGGCTGCAGAACACCGCACCGCAGGCCAATCGGCTCGGGCGGTCGCCGGCGATCCAGTCGATGGGGATCGGCCAGACGATCGACGTACCGGTCGTCGTCCACAACTGGTCGACGCAGCAACAGAGTGGTGCGGTCTCGCTCGACCTGCCGGCGAACTTCACCGTCGACGCGGCGTCGAAGCCCTACGACGTCGCGGCCGGTGCGGACGCCACGGTCACCTTCAAGCTGACGAACACCGACACCACACTGCCCGTTCAGCAGAACGTCTCGATCCCGATCCGGACCGCGACGGGTAGCGAGACCCTGACGTTGACGCTCGTGCCGACGACGGCGATCCCGCAGGCCCAGCCTGTCGTGGACGGCAAAGCGGACCCGGGTGAGTACCCAGGTCCGACGCTCGACCTCGGCCGGATCTGGCAGGGCGCGACGACCTGTACCGGCGTGGACGACTGTGGCGTTTCGTCAACCGGAGAAGGCAGTACGGCGAAGGTCAGCTGGTCCGACGACGCGCTGTACTTCTTCATCCACGTCCGCGACGACTACCAGTCGTACGCCGTCACCCCGGCCGAATGTGTCGGCCACTGGCAGGCCGACTCGGTCGAGATCCTGCTCGACCCGCGCGGCAACGCGTCGCAGGCACTGAAGGACACCGCGAACACGTTCAAGCTCGGCATCTTCCCGTTCACCCAGAGCGGCAGTCCGTGCTGGGAGCGGGACGCCGACAACCACCAGGGGTACTCCAGCGGCTCGCTCGACACCGGCAACGCCCCCGGCGTACAGGTCGCGTCGACCGCACAGTGGGTCGGTAGCAACGAGACGACGGTCCCGCACGCGTACGCGGGTGGCGGCTACGACCTCGAGGTGAAGATCCCGCTGGCGGACCTGCCGGCCGCCGTCGACCCGGCGCGGATGGGTCTGAACATCACGCCGTACGACAACGACGACACGTCGGCCGCTGGTACGACGACGTTGCGCCATATCGACATGAGCACCCGACTCGGATGGTCGGCACTCGGATCGGTCCAGTCCGACCCGTACCGCTGGGGCCTCGCGACCCTCCCGGGCTACACCCCGCCCGCGGATCGCCCGACCACCCCGGCACCGCCGAACGTCTCCAACCCCAACCTCAACGGTGCGTTGTCGCCACAGACGATCGCCCAGTCCGCGCGCAACGGCGTACCGATCTCAGGCCGCGTGCCGACGAGCGACCTGAAGATCCTGTCCGCCGGGCTGCATGGCAACGCCGTGAACATCGTGAGCAGCTCACGCGGATCGGGTACGGCGCGAGCGTTCCTGACCACTGGTGAGATCGGTGCGATCCCGGTGTGGACGACCACGTGCTCACCGGCTGCCGATCCGGCGCCCGACTACGGCCTGACGCCGTGTGCTGTCACCGACGGCGCCATCCCACCCTGGTCGCCCGACATGAGCGGCCACCTGGTCAAGCAGTCGACCAAGCAGATCACCCGCGGCAGCCAGCTGTGGTCGATCCCGCTGACCTCGGCGCAACGTGCCCAGCTCGCGAGTAGTGGGCATCTGCTGATCTCGTACGAGACCCCGGCGAACGAGGTCCAGGCCTTCGACGTCCGGCTCAGCGGGCGGAGGTGAAGTCGAGGCCGTTCGCTGAGCTGCGGAGCTGAAGGGTGTTGCCGTCGACCTTGTAGGTGACCTCGCCCTTCAGCCCGCTCAGCAGAGTCGTTTCGAGTTTCGCCGCGTCGCCGGCGCAGGCTCGGCGGGTGGTAGCCAGCTCGCCGAAGGTCAACGTGCCGGCGGTGCGGGCGACCATGCCCTGGAAGTCGTTGCAGCCGGTCGAACCCGTGACGCGTTCGCCGTTCAGGGTCAGCCAGGCCTGCTCGGAGCCGGCCTGGTGCGAGGCGGTCTCGCCGGTGATGACACTGCTCAGGGACCACTTGGTGCCGTCGAGCGCGACAGCCGGCTCGGCGGTCTCACGATCCAGCAGGGAGATCGTCGTACTGCCGCTGGTGACGTCGAGCTTGCTGCCGTCGAGCTTCCAGGTGGGCTTGGCGGACAGGATCTTCGACAGCCAGGCGTCCTGACCCTGCTGCGGGCCCGGGCAGCCCATCGCGGTCGAGGCCAGCTCACCCTTGAGCGTGAGCTTGCCGTCACTGGTCGACACCTTCGACTGCATCGAGTTGCAGCCGGCATCGGCGACCAGGCGGCCGTCGTCGGTGAACTGCAGCCGGACCCGGGTCTTCGGGGCGAGCTGCTTGGGCTGTCCGTTCTCGCTGACAGCGGTGGACAAGTACGACTTTCCGGTCAGCGAGGCACCCGCTCCGGACTCGTTCCCGCACGCGGTGAGGGCCAGGAGCAACGAAGCTCCGGCCAGGGCGATCATCCGCATCATCACACTTTAGGGACGCCTTCGGTCATTCAAGCGTTGCAGTGTGAAGGCTTGGTAAAGTCGCCTCCTCGGGTTGGCAGCCGAGGTCACGGTTGGATAACGTCAAGCGCGCGAAGTGTGAACGACATGGCCGGGTGACTCTCTGGCCCTTCTGGGGACCAAACCGAACAGCTGTGAGGGCCGTACTCGAGCACTGGGGCAAGCAGTGCGGTCCGTCAAGCACACTAAGGAACGTTTTCGCATGCCCCTCATCCGAACTGCCCGGAATCGCGTGATCATCCCCGCGGTCCTCGCCGCCGGCGCGCTCATCGCTGTGCCGATCGTTGTCCATGCGGCCAAGGACTCGCCGGTGTCGACCGCGAACGCCGCGGACAGCGCGGCATTCGACCTCCCGAGCATCGGCCGGGTCGAGACCTGTGTCCTGGACGCCTACTCCAGCTGCACCGTCGTGCACGGATTCGGCAAGAAGCCGGTCGCGATCACCGCGACCTCGTCCGGACCGGCGATCCTGTCCATCGACCCGAACCGCACCACCGACGAGACCTACCGGCTCCGCGCCCTGCGTTACGACGGCAAGAAGTACCGCGAGGGCACCAAGCTGAGCTACACCGCGCACTACGACTTCGTGGCCGCACCGGCCCAGCCGACGACGCCGAAGCCGAGCTCGACGCCGACGGCCACCGAGACACCGACCAAGCCGCCGACGACCAGCACGCCGCCGACGACGGAGCCGACCAAGCCGACGACCTCGACTCCGCCCACCACGACACCCCCGACGAGTCCGCCGACCACGACGACGCCGCCGACCTCAGGGTCGACCTGCACCAACCCGTCGTTCATCACCACGTCGACGAACAACCAGGGTGCGGGCCGCTCGTTCGGTGCGTACTACGTCCACAACAACATGTGGAACAACGACAACGGCACCTACACACTCGGCGCCTGTAACTACAACAGCTGGTACGTCGACGTCACCCAACCCATGCCGGGTGACAAGGGCGTGCAGGCCTACCCGAACGTCCACAAGGACTACGACGACGTCCCGTTGTCGAAGATCCAGTCGGCCAAGTTCGGCGCGTCGACCCCGGCCACCTGTAACGGCTGCATCTACAACGTCGCCTTCGACGCGTGGATCGGCGACGGGCTGAACAACGAGCTGATGATCTGGACCGAGAACAAGGGCCAGGTCCCGGCCGGCGACAAGAAGGGCACCGTCACCTTCGGTGGCTTCACCTATGACGTCTGGCACGAGAACGGCTACACCGCCTACGTCTCCCAGGTGACGCAGAAGTCCGGCACGATGCCGCTGGCCAGCTTCTTCAACGACATGGCCACCCGCGGCTGGGCCCCGAAGGCCACGACCTGGCAGGTCGACTACGGCGTCGAGGTCGTCTCCACCGGCAACGCCAAGCAGCGCTTCAACTTCACCGACTTCTCCATCCAGGAGAACTGATCCCCCGGTGAGGTGACGCTCAGCACTTCGCAACCCGGCGGCCACCGCGACGCTCCCCATGTCGCGGTGGCCGCTTAGGGTTTCTGGTGTGACAGGACTCGTGATCTTCGACAATGACGGCGTACTGGTGGACTCCGAGCGGCTGGCCAACACGATCCTGGCCGAGCTGCTCACCGAGGCAGGGTTGCCCTACACGTTCGAGGAGACCGTGCGGGACTTCATGGGCGGCAGCATGGCCTCGATGCGGCAGAAGACGGAGGCGCAGCTCGGCCGGCCGTTGCCCGCCGATCTGGAGGACCGCTACCACCAGCGGTTGTTCGACGGATTCGCGCACCTGCAGGCGATCGAGGGGGTTGAGGCTGTCCTCGATCACCTCCAGGCGCGCGGTGTGACCTACTGTCTCGCCTCCTCCGGCACCCATCGGCGAATTCGTACGGCGTTGACCGCGGTCGGATTCCTGGACCGGTTCGAGGGCCGGATCTTCAGCGCCGAGGATGTTGCCCACGGCAAGCCGGCGCCCGATCTCTTCCTGCACGCCGCCGCCTCGATGGGCGTCAAACCGGCCGACTGCGTGGTCGTCGAAGACAGCCCGCTCGGGGTCGCGGCGGCCAACGCGGCCGGCATGAAGGTGTTCGGGTACGCGGGGATGACGGACCCCGCGAAGCTGGTGACGGCCGACGCGGTTTTCCACGACATGACCGCCCTCGCGGACCTGATCGACGGGGCCTGAGACACTGGAAGGGTTATGTCTACCCTCCAGTCACCTAGCGGCGCCTCGGGCGGGGACCGCCCGGTCCGCGCCGAGGCGGTCGTCGATCTGGCCGCCATCCGTCACAATGTGGCCACGCTGCGTGCCCGCGCCGAGGGCGCCCAGCTGATGACCGTGGTCAAGGCCGACGGTTACGGCCACGGGATGGTCCCGGTCGCACGGGCGGCCCGCGAAGCCGGAGCCGATTGGATCGGCGCTGCCGTACTCGACGAGGCGCTCGCGCTGCGCGAGGCCGGCGACACCGGGCCGATCTTCTGCTGGCTGACCACGCCCGGCGAGCCGCTGTCCGACGCGATTGCCGCCGGCATCGACCTGTCTGCCGGTGCGCCGTGGGAGATCGACGAACTGCTCGCCGGCGTCGGCAATACATATCTGGACAGCTCATCGCGTCCGGGTCGCCCGGCTCGGGTGCATCTGAAGATCGACACCGGGATGAGCCGGGGTGGGGCCGTACCTGAGGAGTGGCCGGCACTGATCCGGGCCGCTGCCCAGGCGCAGGCGACCGGCCGGATCGAGATCAAGGGGATCTGGTCGCACCTGGCGTCGTCGGACGAGCCGAAGAGCGAGGTGAACGAAGCGCAGCTGGCGACGTTCCGGGAAGCCATCGAGGTGGCGGAGTCGTTCGGCATCGACGCCGAGTTCAAGCACCTGGCGAACTCGGGCGCCACGCTCGCGCTGCCCGAGACCCATTTCAACCTGGTCCGTCCGGGCGTGGCGACGTACGGGCTCTCGCCGTTCGGGCATGCGCTGCCGTCGGCCGAGCTCGGGTTGCGGCCGGCGATGACGCTGCGGGCCCGGCTCGCGATGGTGAAGCGGGTGCCGGCCGGCGCGGGGGTTTCGTACGGGCTGACCTGGACCGCACCACGGCCGTCGACGCTCGGGCTCATCCCGCTCGGGTACGGCGACGGTCTGCCACGGCACGCGTCCAATGGCGCTCCGGTCCTGTCCGGCGGAGTACGTCGTACGATCGTCGGCCGGATCTGCATGGATCAGAGCGTGGTCAACCTCGAGGACGACGACGCGGCCGCGGGGGACGAGGTCGTGCTGTTCGGGCCTGGGACCGACGGAGAGCCGACGGCGGACGACTGGGCCGACGCGGCCGGGACGATCAACTACGAGATCGTCACCCGGCTGGGTGCCCGGATTCCCCGCCGGTACGTCGACAGCTCCCCGATCGAGAGGTAGTCCGGGATGTCCAAAGCAGGGCGGACTGCCGGTCTGATCGGGGCCGCGGTCGGAGTGCTCGCGGCCGGAGCAGCCGCCGGCGTCGCGGTCGAGCGGCAGGTCATCGGCCGTCGATCGGGTCAGCGCGCGCAGTTGGAGGCCGAGCCGTTCGGCTCGCTCCGCGGCACCCCGCACGTGTTCACCGCCGACGACGGCGTCGAGTTGTACGTCGAGGTCGACGAGCTGAAGCGGTCCCGCCGACCCGAGCCGCCGAAGCGCCGGTTCGGCCGGAAGTTGCCGTTGCCGCCCGAGGACCTGACCGTCGTGTTCGCGCACGGGTACGGGTTGAATATGGATGCCTGGCATTTCGAACGCCGTGATCTGGCCGGCATCGGCACGATGGTGTTCTACGACCAGCGCTCGCACGGCCGATCGGGCCGGTCACCCAAGGACCACGTCACGATCGACCAGCTCGGCCAGGACCTGTACGGGATCCTCGAGGAGTACGCGCCGACCGGGCCGCTGATCCTGATCGGGCACTCGATGGGCGGCATGACGATCATGGCGCTGGCCGAGCAGCATCCCGAGCTCTTCGGCGACCGGGTGATCGGCGTCGGACTGTGTTCCACCAGCGCGGGCCGCCTCGACCAGGTCCCGATCGTGTTCCCGGGCCGGGTCGGCATGCTGGCCCGGGCACTGGCCACCCCGACGGTGGCCGCGCTGGCGCGGATCCCGGATGTGGTCGAGCGCAGCCGCAAGGCCGGGACGGACATCAGCTACCTGCTGACCCGGAAGTATTCGTTCGGTTCCGAGGTCCCGCCGGCCTTCACCGAGTTCGTCAACGAGATGATCGCGGCCACGCCGATCGAGGTGATCGCGGAGTTCTACCCGATCTTCTCGTTGCACGACAAGTACGACGCCCTCGAGCCGCTGCAGAAGGTGGAGTGCGTGGTGATCGGTGGCGACAAGGACCACCTGACCCCGTTCGAGCACGCGGAGGAGATCGTCCGGCGGGTGCCCGGCGCGGAGCTGGTCGAGGTGAAGAACTGCGGTCACCTGGGCCTGATCGAGCACCACCGTGAGTTCACGGCAGCCCTCCTTGGCATGATCGAGCGAGCCGAACAATCCTTGGGACCCAACACATGACCGATCTACACGTCGTCGACGCCACGCCGGAACACGTCGACGAGATCGTGGCCGTCATCCATCACGCCTTCTCCGCGCGGCGGGTGCTTGATCCGCCGTCGACCGCCTTGTCCGAGAATGCCGCCAGCGTGCGTGCCGTGATCGTGGGGGACGGCGGCCTGCTCGTCCGCGTGAACGACGTACCGGCCGGGGCGGTTCTCTTCGAGCAGTCCGGGGACGTCCTGAACCTGCGGCGGGTCTCGGTTGATCCGCGTCATCAGGGTCACGGGGTCGCGTCGGTGATGGTCGGGTGCGCCGAAGAGGTCGCCGTACAGCGGGGACTGAACCGGGTGCAGTTGATCGCGCGGGTCGAGTTGCCGGACACCGTGGAGTTCTGGCGGCGGCGTGGGTATTCGCTGGTCGAACAACAGGACCACAACCTGATCTTCGCGAAGGCGATGCCGATCGCGCTGACCGTACCGACGTCGGACGAGATGCAGGCGATCGGCGAGGAACTCGCGGGGCAGGTGCGGGCCGGCGACGTGCTCGTGCTGTCGGGTGACCTCGGGGCCGGCAAGACGACGTTCACGCAAGGGCTCGGCGTCGGGTTGAAGGTTCGGGGTGCGATCACATCGCCGACCTTCGTGATCTCGCGGGTGCATCCGTCGTTGGCCGGCGGCCCGGCATTGGTGCACGTGGACGCTTACCGGCTGGGTGGCTTCGCCGAGCTGGACGACCTCGACCTCGACGCGAGTCTGGAGGACGCGGTCACCGTGGTCGAGTGGGGTCACGGACTGGCCGAGGCGCTGGCGCCGGATCGGCTGGACATCGTGGTGACCCGTGGCGACGACGACACGGACGAGACCCGGGAGCTACGGATCACGCCGGTCGGCCCGCGCTGGGCGGCGTCCGGCGTACGGGTGTCCGCCGGGAACAGGATTGAGGGCTGACATGCTGCTTGCCTTTGACACCTCGAGTGCGGCGGTGACTGTCGCACTGGCGACCCCGGACGGCGAGATCGTTGCCTCGTCGACGGCCGTGGATGCGTTGCGGCACGGCGAGCTGCTCGCGCCGGCGATCGCTGGTGCCTTGGAGACCGCGGGAGTGACGCCGCGGCAGCTGACCCGGATCGCGGTCGGGGTCGGGCCGGGTCCGTTCACCGGGCTGCGGGTCGGACTGGTGACCGCGCGGACGATGGCCGACGTACTCGGGATCGAGGTCGCCGGGGTCTGCAGCCTCGACATCCTCGCCCGGCAGTCGTCGTTGACGTTGCCGGTCGCGGTCGCGACCGATGCCCGGCGCAAGGAGATCTACTGGGCGTTGTACGACGGCCCGGCCGCGGACGGCAGCCGTCGACGCCTCGAAGGTCCGGCCGTGGATCGTCCGGCCGAGGTCGCGCATGTGCTGTCGGGCCTGCCGGTCATCGGCCGCGGCGCGGTCCTGTACGCCGAAGCTCTCGGCGTCGAGGCGGTCGAGGTCGCCGAGTATCCGTCGGCCGAGGTGCTGGCGAGCGGTGTGGCGACCGGGACGCTGGAGGTTGTCGCGCCGGATCCGCTGTACCTGCGTCGGCCGGACGTGACGATGTCGGCCGGTCCGAAGAGCGTGCTGCCCAAGTGAGACCTGCGATTCGCGCGGCTCGTGTGGACGATCTGCCCGCACTGGTCGCGCTGGACGAGGAATGCTTCGGGCCGGAGGCCTGGAGTACGGTCGCCTGGACCGCGGAGTTCGACCGGTTGGCCGAGGATCGGGTGGTCCTCGTCGCGGACGAGGGCTCGGTCGCCGGGTACGCCGTACTGCTGGTGCCGCCGGTCGAGGTGGACGTGGTCGAGCTGCTGCGGATCGCGGTGTCGCCGGCCGAGCGCCGTACCGGCATCGGCGGTCAGTTGATGATGGCGGCGCTGGCGCGGTGTGCCGGCCGGACAGTGCTGCTGGAAGTTGCTGCAGGCAACGAATCGGCGATCGGCCTGTACGAGAGTTTCGGTTTTGTGGAGATCAGCCGGCGACGTGGGTACTACGCCGGTGGCGAGGATGCGGTGATCATGCGGTGGCGGGAGGCAGTATGAGTGTGGAGCCCCTGATCCTGGGGATCGAGACGTCGTGCGACGAGACCGGGGTCGGTATCGTCCGCGGGCAGACGCTGCTCGCCGACGCAATCGCGTCCAGTGTCGAGGAGCATGCGCGGTTCGGTGGCGTCGTACCCGAGGTGGCCAGTCGGGCGCACCTGGAGGCGATGGTGCCGACCATTCGGCGTGCATGTGAGACCGCGGGGATCAAGCCGACCGACGTCGACGCCGTCGCGGTGACGAGCGGGCCAGGTCTCGCGGGTGCGTTGCTGGTCGGCGTCGCTGCGGCCAAGGGTCTGGCGTTGTCGCTCGAGAAACCCTTGTACGGCGTGAACCACCTGGCCGCGCATGTTGCCGTCGACACCTTGGAGCATGGTGATCTGCCCAAGGGGTGTGTCGCGATGCTCGTGTCCGGTGGGCATTCGTCGTTGCTCGCGGTCGAGGACATCACCGACGGCGTCGTACCGATGGGAAGCACCATCGACGATGCCGCGGGGGAGGCGTTCGACAAGGTCGCACGCGTGCTGGGGTTGCCGTTCCCGGGCGGTCCCTATGTCGACAAAGCGGCGCGCGACGGCGGGGACCGGCTGTACGTGAAGTTCCCGCGTGGTCTGACCTCGCAGCGGGATCTGGAGCGGCACCGGTTCGACTTCTCGTTCTCCGGTTTGAAGACGGCGGTCGCGCGGTGGGTCGAGGCGAAGCGTCGGGATGGGGAGGACGTGCCGGTGAATCACGTCGCCGCGGCCTTCCAGGAGGCGGTGTGCGATGTGCTGACCCGGAAGGCGATCGATGCATGCAAGGACCGTGGGTTCGAGCACCTGCTGATCGGTGGTGGGGTTGCGGCGAACTCCCGGCTGCGTGCGATGGCCGAAGAGCGGTGCGCTGCGGAAGGCATCGCCGTACGGGTGCCGCGGCCCGGGTTGTGCACGGACAACGGCGCGATGGTTGCCGCGCTGGGGTCCGAACTTGTGCGGGCCGGGAAAGCGCCGTCGCCGTTGGGGTTGCCGGCTGATTCGTCGATGCCGATCACGGAGGTGCTGAACAAGTGAAGTGGACCCGCGACGGCTTCGAGGCCGACGACGATGCCGCACGCATCGATGTGGATGTCGTGCACGCTTTCCTCAGTTCGTCGTACTGGGCGGTGGGGATCCCGCGAGAGACGGTGGCGCGGTCGATCGCCGGATCGCTGAACGTGGGGGTCTACGACGGTGATGGGGCGATGGTCGCGTTCGCTCGTGCGGTCACGGATCGGGCCACGTTCGGGTGGATCGCGGATGTGTTCGTGGTCGAGTCGCAGCGGGGGAACGGGCTGGGGCGGTTCGTGGTGTCGTCGTTGCTGGATCACCCTGAGCTGGCCGGCGTACGGAGTTTGATGCTGGCGACCGCGGATGCTCATGAGCTGTATCGCAGCTACGGCTTCAACGAGCCCGAGCCGGGGCGGATGATGGTCATCCGGAAGAACCCGGCGGAGCTGTACGGATCCGCATGAGCCGGTTCGGGGTGGATCTGGTGTGGCATCCGGCCGGGGCTACGGACCTGGTCCTGCTGGCGCATGGTGGTCAGGAGGACTCACAAGCCTCGGCGGGGTTGTGGGGTGGGGCGATCCTGCGGATGTGGCCGTTCGCTGGGGCCGCGCGGTCTGCGGTGCCCTCGGCCGCGGTGGGCTTGATGCGGTATCGCTATCAGGGCTGGAACGGTGCTGCCGCGGATCCGGCGGCGGACCTGCGTGCGGTGCTTGACGAGTTGCCGCCGGTGATCCGGCGGGTGGTGCTGATCGGGCATTCGATGGGAGGACGTGCGGTTGTTGCCGTGGGCGACCATCCGCGGGTGGCCGGCGTACTCGCGTTGGCCCCGTGGTTGCCCGCGGGCGAGCCCCTGGTCGCCCTCCGCCCGCCCGTCACCTTCGCGCACGGCGCGGACGACACGGTCACCGATCCCCGTGGCACCCAGGCGTACGCCAGTCGGCTCAGGTCCAAGGGGACGCCCGTGACCGTCTACTCGCTCACCGACGAAACCCATCCGATGCTCCAGCGATCCACGGACTGGAACACGCTGGTATCAACCTTCACCACCACCGCCCTCACCGATCCGGAGGACACACCCGCCTCGGTCTTCGAGGTTCAGCTGCTGCCGGAATCCGGGCCTCGGGTTTCTCCGGCGGCTGCGATCGCCTCGATCGCACTGGCTCGGCTGCGGCTGCCGGTGATCGAGCGGTTCGAGTTGGAAGGGTAAAACTGCACTGCAGTGCGGGGAAGGGCACGGCAGCGGGCAAAGGCCTGGGGGTAGTTTGCCGCTCGATCCCCAGGCGAACGGTCAGCGGCCAACCGGTTCTGTCACTTACCCTGCCCACCCCAGATGAACGCCTCATGACACCCAGTCGACGGGCGGCTCCTCATCCGCACGTCGGCCGGGTTAGTGGCGGGCCCCCGGGGAGTGCAGCAGCGGACGCAGCACCTCGCCCACCGGCAGGTCACCCGAGGACCCGCACGCGAGATCGATCATATGTTCGAATGCTCTCAGGATGCAACTCGATGGCAGGAAAACGCCACCGCATCCCGTCCGATCCGGGTAATGATCAACGTGGCCGTCGCCGAACCCTTCGGCGCGAGCTTCTTCCGCAGCTGCGCCGGATCGACATCCACCCCACGCTTCTTGATCTCCAGCGTCCCGATCCCCTGACTGCGAACCCACGAACGCAGCGCCTTCTCCTTGTACGGCAGCTCTTCCACCACCTCGTACGCCGAAGCCAGCGCAGTCGGCACCAGCTCCGCTGCGGTCACATAAGCGATCCGCGGATCCAGCAACCACCCGTCCACCGCAACGGCCACCGCAGTCACCAGACCAGCCCGCACCACAGCCCCGTCAGGCTCGTAGATGTACTGACCCACCGGCCCGCTCTCCACCTCCGGCGCCTCGGTCACACTCGCCCCACCCGGCAGCAACGTGGCCCGTCGCGCCACACCGGCGTACAAGGCCCCCGACCATAGCGCCGCCTCCTTCACCTCACCGGCGTCGCTCACCCACTCCGCCTCAACCTCATCCGGTACGGCGTCGTGCGGGATGCCCGGTGCCACCTTCACGCACGCAGTCCGCTGCAAAAGCCCAGTCACAAAGGACCACGGCGGCGAATAGGCGTTGTGGTCGAACACCCGGCGCCCGTCCGCCCGTCGCGCCGGATCCGCAAACACCACGTCGTACGGCGTGAGGTCTGTCGCCTCGGCGTCACCCACCACGACCTCACCCGGCAGACCGAGAGCGGCGAGGTTGGCACGGGCCGTGGCTGCGGTCTCGGGATCACGTTCGACGCCCGTGACGCGTAGGCCGGCGCGGGCGGCGCTGATGAGGTCGCCACCGATCCCGCAGCCCAGATCGACAACGCTGGCGCCAGGCAGGGTGGATGCGATGCGTGCGGCTCGATGTGAGCCCACTCTGGTCCGGGTCGCCTGCTCCAGCCCGTCCGGCGTGAAGTACATCCGCTCGGCGTCCACACCGAACTTGGCGACCGCCCGATGCCGCAGCGAGGCCTGTGTGACCGCGATAGTCACGAGAGTCGCGTCGTACCGCCGCCGGAGCTTCTCGACGAGCTGCAGCTCGCGGCCAGGCTGGAAGTCCGTGCACGCAGCAGCGAGCACCTCAGCGCCCGGGCCGTCCAGCAGAGCAGTGACCGTCACCCCGCAACTTTAGGTCGTGTCTGATGGTCCAGCGCCTACTGCGCGGCACTCGGCACGGCACCTCGCCGCACTGGAGCAAAGGCCACGATGGAAAAGCATCGAGGCCTTCACTCCAGCACGCCGATGCACCGCACCGAGCACCTGCTCGCTACGGCGCTGGACCATCAGACACGACCTAGAGGGGGCTCGAACAGCTCCTGCTCCAGCTTCGGGTCGCGGAGGAGTAGAGGCGCCAGTTCATCGCGGAGCGGGTCTTCGGGCCGTAGATACCGTCGACCACGAGGTGGTGCTTGCGCTGGACCGTCCTGACGACCGCGCGGGTGTTGCTGCCGTAGATGCCGTCGACGGCGAGCTTGGAGCCGTAGCAGAAGTTCAGGTTGCGCTGGAGGACCTGGATCGCCAGCGAGGGGTCGCCGTACCGGTTGGAGCCGCGGTGCGGGTCGTCGCCGTACATCAGGTTGCAGGTGGTGCTGGTGCTGGCGTAGATCGACGGCATCGGAATGCCCCAGCTGCGGTTGACCGGTACGAGCCGCGCGGACCGGCACTGCGGGAGAGCGGCCGCAGCCTTCAGTTCGGCCGCAGTGGCCTCGTGGCTGACGTCGGGTGCCGGCTTGGCTGCCGGAGCTGCAGCGGGCGCCCCGGCGCTGGCCGGCTGGTCCTTGGAGGCGCCGGCGGCCAGTACCCCGACAGCGAGCGCACCTACCGCGGCCAGGACCGCGATCGTGCGGCCGGACAGTTTGGGCAGTGACGGGAAGCGGATAGCCATGGTGACTCCTCCGGGCATACGCCGTTCTGACAAAACGGTCGCACGCCGACCCCGATTAGGCCCAGCGTTTGACCACGATCCGTGCCCGGTCCGTCACCGCCGCGCGGACGAATTGATGTCTCACCCTGAGATGGGTCTGGCACTCGAGTTGACCGAGTGCTAATCGCGGCCTAGATTCGGTGTTGGCACTCTCCACTCGAGGGTGCCAGCGGTCCGGCCTCTGACCCCCGCGACGGCAGGGGAGCGCGACCACCCCGAACGTAGACAAGCAAATCGACCGTGGAGGTCAGCAAGTGTCGGTCACGATCAAGCCGCTCGAGGACCGGGTCCTCGTCGCGCCGCTCGAAGCCGAGCAGACCACGAAGTCCGGCCTGGTGATCCCGGACACCGCCAAGGAGAAGCCGCAAGAGGGCGAGATCCTCGCCGTCGGCCCGGGCCGGATCGACGACAACGGCAACCGCGTCCCGCTGGACGTCGCCGTCGGCGACAAGGTCATCTACTCCAAGTACGGCGGCACCGAGGTCAAGTACGACGGCCAGGACTACCTGATCCTGGGCGCCCGCGACATCCTCGCAGTCGTCAGCAAGTGACGACCGCTCGCTGTTCCTGACTGACACCGCCCTGGTGCCGAACTCGGCGCCGGGGCGGAGTCGGTCTGGTCCCTGACCGGGACGCTGCGGCGGGTTCGCCTGAGCGACAGCGGATGGTTCTAGCCTGCAACGAAACGAGATTTCAGAGAGGGACTGGATTTTTCATGCCGAAGATCCTCGAGTTCGACGAGAACGCTCGGCGCGCGCTGGAGCGCGGCGTCGACAAGCTCGCGAACACGGTGAAGGTGACGCTGGGCCCCAAGGGCCGCTACGTCGTCCTGGACAAGAAGTGGGGCGCCCCGACCATCACCAACGACGGCGTCACCGTCGCGCGTGAGGTCGAGCTGGACGACCCGTTCGAGAACCTTGGTGCGCAGCTGACCAAGGAGGTCGCGACCAAGACCAACGACATCGCCGGTGACGGCACCACCACCGCGACGGTGCTGGCGCAGGCGCTGGTGCACGAGGGCCTGCGGGCCGTCGCCGCCGGGGTCAACCCGATGGGCCTGAAGCGCGGTATCGAGGCGGCCGTCGAGGCCGTGTCCGCGCGCCTGGTCGAGACCGCCCGGCCGGTGGACGACAAGGGCGATATGGCCCACGTCGCCACCATCTCCGCCCGGGACGCCGAGATCGGCGCCCTGATCGCGGACGCGTTCGACAAGGTCGGCAAGGACGGTGTGATCACCGTCGAGGAGTCGAACACCTTCGGAACCGAGCTCGAGTTCACCGAGGGTATGCAGTTCGACAAGGGCTACATCTCGCCGTACTTCATCACCGACGCCGAGGCCGGCGAAGCGGTGCTGGAGGACCCGTACATCCTGATCCACCAGGGCAAGATCTCCGCGATCGCGGACCTGCTGCCGCTGCTGGAGAAGGTCGTGCAGTCCGGCAAGACCCTGCTGATCATCGCCGAGGACGTCGAGGCCGAGGCCCTGTCCACCCTCGTGGTGAACAAGATCCGCGGCAACTTCACCTCCGTCGCCGTCAAGGCGCCGGGCTTCGGTGACCGCCGCAAGGCGATGCTGGAGGACCTGGCCGCGCTCACCGGCGCACAGGTCATCGCCCCCGAGGTCGGGCTGAAGCTGGACCAGGTTGGCCTCGAGGTGCTCGGTTCGGCCCGCCGGATCGTCGTCTCCAAGGACAACACCACCGTGGTCGAGGGCGCCGGCAAGTCCGACGACATCGACGGCAGGGTGAACCAGATCAAGGCCGAGATCGAGCGCACCGACTCCGACTGGGACCGCGAGAAGCTGCAGGAGCGGCTGGCCAAGCTGGCCGGTGGCGTCTGCGTGATCAAGGTCGGCGCGGCCACCGAGGTCGAGCTGAAGGAGAAGAAGCACCGGATCGAGGACGCTGTGTCCGCGACCCGGGCCGCGATCGAGGAGGGCATCGTCGCCGGTGGCGGCTCCGCTCTCGTCCACGCGGCCGTCGTGCTGGAGAACGGCCTGGACCTGGAGGGCGACGAGCTCGCCGGTGTCCGGATCGTGCGCAAGTCGATCGTCGAGCCGCTGCGCTGGATCGCCGAGAACGGCGGCTACGAGGGCTACGTCGTGACCGCCAAGGTCGCGGAGCTCGAGGTCGGGAGCGGCTTCAACGCCGCCACCGGTGAGTACGGCGACCTGCTCGCGCAGGGCGTCCTGGACCCGGTCAAGGTGACCCGGTCCGCGCTCGCCAACGCCGGCTCGATCGCGGCGCTGCTGCTGACCACCGAGACCCTCGTGGTCGACAAGCCCGAGGAAGAGGAGCCCGCCGCAGCCGGTCACGGCCACGGTCACGGTCACTGATTCCCAGGTAGTAAGTAGTACCCAGCACCGCCCGGCAGGTCCTCGGACCGGCCGGGCGGTGCTTCTGTTGAGATAGGGGACATGGCCGAGATCCGCGAACGTACCGACGCCGACCTCGACGTGTGCGTCGTACTGCTGAAGGACGTGCACGAGCTGGCCGGGTATCCGATCAACTGGCCGAAGGATCCGTGGCGCTGGTTGACGCCTGAGGATGGCCTGGGGTCGTGGGTGGCCGTGGTTGACGGACAGGTGGCCGGGCACGTCGCGTTGACGGCGCAGGGGGCACAAGGCGCGTCCGTGGAGCGGTTGTTCGTGGACCCGAAGGCGACGGGGGCCGGGATCGGGCGGCAACTACTGGAGTACGCCGTCACGACGGCCGGGGAGCTCGGCCGGAGATTGTCCCTGGAGGTTGTGGACAATCGAGGCCCCGCGGTCCGGTTGTACCGGCGGGCCGGGTGGCAGGAGACCGGGCGTACGGCGATCGACTGGGGCGGGGACCAGGCGTCGGAAGTCATCCATTTCGACGCTCCGGATCCCGGCGGAGACGGCGTACGCGCCAGTAGTGACAGATTGTGATCAGAACCCGAAACTGCCACTAGGCAAGAGAAGATGAGAGCCGTACTATCTTTCAGGCTGACCGGTCTTACACGAGGGGGCGAGGGGTGGCTGAGGTACGAGTACCGCACACCCACGACCGGGTCGAGCTGAGGGATCTTGCCGCGCTTGCCGGCGACGGGGACCGGACAGCTCTTAACGACCTGCTCACCAGGGTGCGCGCAGTAGCTCACCGTTACGTACGGTCCCGCTTGTGGACCTATCCCGGCGGCGCCGACATGGTCGACGACGTCGCTCAGGAAGTTTGTGTCGCGGTGTTCGGCGCGCTCAGCCGGTATCGTGACGAGGGAAGACCCTTCGAGGCCTTCGTCTACGGCATCGCGGCCCGCAAGGTCGCCGATGCCCAGCGTGCGTTCGCGGTCGCCGACGTTTCGACGCCGGACCTGCCGGACGGCGCGGACGAGTCTCCGACACCGGAAGAGCACGCGGTCCGGAGCTCGGAGGTTCAGCACATCATGGGGCTGCTGGACAAGTTGCCGGAGAAACTGCGGGAGATCCTGCGGCTCCGGGTGGTAGCGGGGATGTCAGCCGAGGAGACCGGCCGGGCACTGGGGATGACACCGGGGGCGGTGAGGGTCGCACAGCATCGGGCGTTGAACACGCTCAGGGGGTATGTGGGGCATGAGGTACGAGGAGCAGGGGAGGGGCATCATGGCTGACCGTTTCGACCTCGACGCGATCGACGCTGATGACGCACTTCTCGACCTGCTAGCTGCTGGAGGTGAGTCAGCACGGGCCGCGGGGGAGCAGGATTCGGCCGTCAAGCTGCTGGCCGACCTGCGGCTCGCCGTGGAGGTCGAGGACCAACTCCCAGTAGAGACGATCGACGATCCAGAGAGCTTCCTGGCACGCTGCGCGTCGCTCAACCCGATCACCGACCCGTTCGCCCGCAAGATGGCGACCCGTGGTCTGGCGCTCGGTGTCGCCGCGGTGGCCGCGCTGTCGGTGTCCGGGGTGGCCGCGGCCGTCAACGGTGACCCGTTGTCGCCGTACGAGAAGGTCATCGAGAAGATGGTCGACGCGGTCCGCCCGCAGACCAGCTTCCCGAAGGAACAGCTCGACGGTATGCCGGTCGTCGACCGGTCCAAGATCGTCAAGGTCGCCAAGAACTACAAGGAAGTACAGGACAAGAAGGCGGCCGAAGAGGAGACCCGGGTCAAGAGCGACCCGATCCCGCCGGCCGCGGTGGTCAAGCCGCTCGACCAGCAGGACGTGCTCCAGCGGGCGCTTCCGAAGCTGCCCGAGCAGCCGACCGCGACGCTGATCGAGCCGACGGTCCCGGTGCCGACGAAGCTGCCGGAGAAGACCGACGAAAAGACGACGGCCGACGATCCGGTCACCACCGACCCGACCACGACCGACCCGAGCACGACGCCGACGGAACCGCCCGCGAGCACGCCGACGGAACCGCCTGCGACGACGCCCACCGATCCGGCCACGACGCCGACGGACCCGGCGACCACGCCGACCGATCCGCCGACCTCGCCCAACAACACCGAGACCGGCACCGGCAACCCGACGAGCGCGCCGACAACGGGTGACGGCGAGACCGGCGGGGACGGCAAGGACGAGACCGGTACGACGACTCCGCCGGCCGACACCAGCCCCGCCGAGACCAACCCCGCCGACACCAACCCCGCCGACACCAACCCGGCTGACACCGACCCGACCGGCTCCGACACGGATCCGGCCGACTCGGACCAGAAGCCGGGCGACGGGACCAGCCCGAGCGCGCCGGCGGACTCGCTGACCGACGTGGTCGACAAGATCCTCGCGCCGGTCCTGCCGACGCCGACCGGGGCTCCGGTGGAGCTCCAGAGTGCCGAGAAGTTCTTCGGCGAGGGTGTCTCGACGACCGCGAAGCACGCCAGCGGGAAGGTGTCCACCGGTTCGGTCAAGAAGGCCTACCCGAAGGGCAAGCACGCGGCCCGCACGTACGCCGAGGGCAAGCACGCGGCGATCGCCCGCGCGCACGGCTCGACCGAGGATGCCGACGTACTGAAGATCCTGAAGGTCGTCAACAAGCCGACCCGGTAACCAGGTCACCCATCAGGTCACCCGCCCGCCGCTGAACCAGCGGCGGGCGGCCCTGTGGACGGGTGGTTCGGAGGGATCCGCGGGCGCCGCTACGATGGTGTTCCGTTGTCGCCGTACGAAGGTGCTTGTTTTCCCCATGGACATCACACCCGCTGGAGTTCCCGACAAATTCGCCGTCCTAGGGCTCACCTTCGACGACGTGCTGCTGCAGCCGAACGAGTCCGACGTCATCCCCTCCGAGGTGAGCACCCGGACCCGGGTCAGCCGCAACGTCGAGGTGAACATCCCGCTGCTGTCCAGCGCGATGGACACCGTGACCGAGGCCCGGATGGCGATCGCGATGGCCCGTCAGGGCGGTCTCGGCGTCCTCCACCGCAACCTCTCGATCGAGGACCAGGCCCAGCAGGTCGACCTGGTCAAGCGCTCCGAGTCCGGCATGATCGCGCAGCCGATCACGATCGGCCCGAAGGCGAGCATCGGCGAGGCCGACGCACTCTGCGCGCAGTACCGGATCTCCGGCGTCCCGGTCGTCGACGACGCCGGCGTCCTGGTCGGCATCGTGACGAACCGCGACATGCGCTTCGAGAACGACATGTCCCGGCCGGTGCACGAGGTGATGACCAAGCAGCCGCTGATCACCGGCAAGCAGGGCATCTCCGCCGACGACGCGATGGCGCTGCTGAGCAAGCACAAGGTCGAGAAGCTGCCGCTGATCGACGACGCCGGGAAGCTGTCCGGCCTGATCACGCTGAAGGACTTCGTCAAGCGCGACAAGTTCCCGCTGTCCACGAAGGACGCCAGCGGCCGGCTGATGGTCGCTGCCGCGATCGGCTTCTACGGCGAGGCGTACAAGCGGGCGATGAGCCTGGTCGAGGCCGGCGTCGACGTGCTGGTCGTGGACACCGCGCACGGTCACTCCCAGGCCCAGCTCGAGATCATCCGCAAGCTCAAGGCCGACCCGGCCACCCGGGGCGTGGACATCGTCGGCGGCAACGTCGGCACCCGTGCCGGTGCGCAGGCCCTGGTCGACGCGGGCGCGGACGGCGTCAAGGTCGGCGTCGGTCCGGGCTCGATCTGTACGACGCGAGTCGTGTCCGGTGTCGGCGTACCGCAGGTGACGGCGATCTACGAAGCCTCGCTCGCGTGCAAGCCGGCCGGTGTCCCGGTGATCGGGGACGGCGGCCTGCAGTTCTCCGGTGACATTGCCAAGGCCCTCGTGGCCGGTGCCGACACCGTGATGCTCGGGTCGCTGCTGGCCGGGTGCGAGGAGTCGCCGGGCGACCTGGTGTTCATCAACGGCAAGCAGTTCAAGGCGTACCGCGGGATGGGTTCGCTCGGCGCGATGTCCTCGGCCGGCGGCCTGCGCAAGTCGTACTCCAAGGACCGCTACTTCCAGGGTGACGTCGGCAGCGACGAGAAGCTGATTGCCGAGGGCATCGAGGGCCAGGTCCCGTACCGCGGTCCGCTCAGCGCCGTCGCCCACCAGCTGATCGGTGGCCTCCGGCAGTCGATGTTCTACTGCGGCTCCCGCACCGTCCCCGAGCTCCAGGACAAGGGCCGCTTCGTCCGCATCACCTCGGCCGGCCTCCAGGAGTCCCACCCCCACGACATCCAGATGACCGTAGAAGCCCCCAACTACTCCGGCCGCTGACCTCGGCGTGCTCGATCCGGACGAGGCCCTCGCGGCGCGGATGTTCGCCGCGGTACCGGGGCTTCGGGCCGAGCTGGACGACTACCAGCGCAGGTACGTCGGTGATTGGGCCGGGCCGCAGTCCGACGCCGCTCAGCTGCCCGGCTTCTTGGTGAAGCTCGCGCTCGACTGCCGGCGCCGTGGTGCGGACGAGCGGGGACTGACGCAGGAACTCTTCGACTACTTCGAGTCCGAGGTTGGGCGCGACGACGAGGTCGATGGGTTGATCGAGGGGTTCTTCGTGGCTTATCTGCCGGAGCCCGCGGATCGGGCCGGTGACGTCTTGGGCTTGCTCGGACCGGAGTTGTGGGAGGTCCGGGCGCAGCTGTTGGTGGATGACCAAGCGGGTGTGCTGGAGTCCGTGATCGAGTTCGTCTACCGGCTCGCGGAGGAGATTCCGGACCTGCGGGATCGGGTCGATGTGCAGGCCCGGCGCGGACGCCACACCCGGCTGGCGGATGCGGTGCTGGCGGAGCTCGCGGTCGACGCGGTGGAGATGGTCGCCGTCGGACGGGCGCTCGACGTACTGCCGTTGCTGGAGTTTCTGGAGTCCGAGTACGGCGCGAATCCGGCGATCGACACCGTGATCGACGTCTCCTTCCTCGAACTGCTGCCGGACTCGGAGCTCGTGACTCTGCTCGGGCCGAAGCTCCAAGCAGAGTTCAAGCGGCAACGCGAGTGGGTGCCTGGGGGCGGGTCTCGGTAGGCTGCGGTCATGACCGAGATCGAGATCGGCCGCGCGAAGCGGGGGCGGCAGGCGTACGCGTTCGACGACATTGCGATCGTGCCGTCGCGCCGGACGCGGGACCCTGAGGAGGTCTCGGTCGCCTGGCAGATCGACGCGTACCGGTTCGAGCTGCCGATCCTGGCCGCCCCGATGGACTCGGTGATGTCGCCGGCCACCGCGATCGCGATCGGCAAGGCCGGCGGTCTCGGCGTCCTCAACCTCGAAGGTCTCTGGACCCGGTACGAGGACCCGACCAGCCTGCTGGAGGAGATCACCTCCATCAGCAAGGAGGCGGCGACCCACCGGCTGCAGGAGATCTACTCCGCGCCGATCAAGCCCGAACTGCTCTCCCAGCGCGTGCAGGAGATCCGCGACTCCGGTGTCACGGTCGCCGGCGCCCTGTCGCCGCAGCGGACCAAGCAGTTCGCCAAGCATGTCGTGGACGCGGGCGTCGACCTGTTCGTCATCCGGGGTACGACGGTCTCCGCCGAGCACGTGTCGGGCCAAGCCGAGCCGCTCAACCTGAAGCAGTTCATCTACGACCTCGACGTACCCGTGATCGTCGGTGGGTGTGCCACGCACCAGGCTGCTCTGCACCTGATGCGGACCGGTGCGGCCGGCGTGCTCGTCGGCTTCGGCGGTGGCGCGGCGCACACCACCCGCAAGGTGCTCGGTGTCGCCGTGCCGATGGCGAGCGCGGTGGCCGATGTCGCGGCGGCCCGGCGGGACTACATGGACGAGTCCGGCGGCCGCTACGTGCACGTGATCGCGGACGGCTCGGTCGGCCGCTCCGGTGACGTGGCCAAGGCGATCGCCTGTGGTGCGGACTCGGTGATGGTCGGTTCGCCGCTGGCCCGGGCGAGCGACGCGCCGGGTGGTGGGTACCACTGGGGTGCCGAGGCCTGGCACGCGGACCTGCCGCGCGGTGAGCGGGTCGAGGTCGGCGTCACCGGGACCCTCGAGCAGATCCTGTTCGGCCCGTCCTGGGTGCCCGACGGCACGATGAACCTGGTCGGCGCCCTCAAGCGCGCGATGGCCACCACCGGCTACACGGAGCTCAAGGAGTTCCAGCGGGTCGAGGTAGTCGTCGGGTGACAACCGGCGTACTGCTCCTGCACGGTTCGAGCGGTACGCCGGACCACGAGCGCGCCCGGGTTCTCCGCGCCGAGGGGTACGACGTACTCGCGCCGGCGTGGATCGTCGGTCCTGAGGTGCCGCTGGAGTCGTTTCCTCTGGACGAGCTCGCGCGGCGCAACGATCGCTTGGTTGTCATGGGCAACTCATGGGGTGCCGAGGCCGCGTTGCTGCTCGGCGCGCTGGACGAGCGGATCGACGCGGTCGTCGCCTTCGCTCCGAGTGCCTACGTCTGGGGCCGGTTCCGCGAGGACGGCCTGCAGCGATCGGCGTGGACGACAGGGTCTGGCCGTCGGAAGACCGCCGGGCAGCGGATGGCCCGTGGTGGACGGATGCGGCGGACCGGGAACTCGGCGCCCTGGCCTGGCCGGAGATCGTTCGCGTGCTGGCGGCATGACCGGACGCGACGTGCGTCGAGTCTTCACGGGTTGAGGGATTCTGGAAGGATTGCCGTATGGGATTGTTCAGCCGGAACAGCAGCCAGGACACGGACAATGTTGCCCTCGCCGCAGCGCGGTCGCGACTGTCCTCCGATGACGTCGACCAGGTGCGCTTCCTGATCACCACCAAGAAGATGGTTCACGCGGTCAAGCTGGTCCGCGAGCGAACCGGCCTGGACCTGAAGTCGTCGAAGGGACTGGTCGACGACATCCGGCTCGGCCGCTACGTACCGCCCACCACCGGGACGCCGGTCGTCCGCCTCCCCGGCGCGAACCTGGCCGAGCGCACCCGCACCCTGAAAGCCGCCGGCGAACTGCACCAGGCGACCGCCCTGGTCGTCTCCGAAACCGGTATGACCGAGGCCGAGGCCGGCTTGTTCGTCGGCGCCCTCAACCCTGACCTGCAGGACTCCTGACCCACCGCGGATCGCGGCCGAAGGCGCCGAGGAGGGCATCCTCAGGATCGGTGAAGCCGGCGCGGTGCTCGGCGATCATCCCGGCCGAGCGGTACATCTCCTCCCGGGCTTCGAACCACTCCGCCACCTCGGTGACCAGGTCCGGATCCATCCGGGTGTCCGCGCCGAGCGCGGCCGCCAGATCCCACCCGTGCACGAGGTGATCGGCCGCGAGCTGCCGGAGGTACTCGCCGCTGTCCTCCTCGCCGTACGAGAGATGCACGGTGGCGATCGGCCGGCGGCCCGCCTCCTCGGCGGCGCGGGCGGCGTCCGCGGCCGCGCTGATCGGATCGTCGCCGAGCAGGTCCCCGTCGAGGGAGTCGCCTACCTCCGCGATCGTCTTGCCCGCCATCAGCGGTACGGTCCACCGTTCTTCGCCGACGACGTGGTTCACCAGCGCGCGGACGTCCCAGTCCGAGCACGGCGTCGGTGCCGACCACTGGCTCGGGTCGACCTCGCTCACCAGCCGGGCGAAGTTGCTGACGGTCCGGCTGTGCAGTTCCACCGCATCCATGACGTGGCCCCCTCTCAGCGCCAGCGTCCGCCGGAGGGGTCAGCGCGTCAACGGCCCAGCTGGAGTTGCTGTGCGGCCTCGTGGGCCTGCTGCGATGCGGTCAGGTCGCCGGTCGCGGCCAGGAGGTCGCCGTGGTGGCGGTAGCAGGAGCCGGCCAGGTCCTTCATCACGGTGTCGTCGTCGGTGAACGGGATCAGTGCCGTCGCGACCTCCGCGCACCAGCCGCCCAGGTCGAGGGCGATGTCGGTCCGCCCGGCCTGGTAGTACGCCTCCGAGATGTCGAGCAGCAGTTGGGCCCAGATCGGCACGTAGGTGCTCGTCTCGTACCGCATCCGGTGTGACTCACGCTCGGACGAGATCGCGAACAGGTAGTGCGCCTCCAGACCGAGCGTCAGCCCGGTGTCCGCGTCCTGTCCCAGCAACGGCCGGATCAGCTCGGCCAGCTCAGCCGCCCGGACAGCCGCCGACTCGGGATCGGTCCGGCCGGACACCGTCGCCAGCGTCATGCCTGGCGCCGGCTCACTCAGCGCGAGCAACCGGTGGTACTGCTCGAACGGTCCGAGCTTGATCTCGGCGTTCTCCAGCGCCGCGACGAGGGTGAGCGGCAGCCCCCGGTCCAGTTCCTCGGTCACGCGGGTCGCGGTCTCCGGATCGGTGTCGTACGCCGTCCGCATCGAGGTCTCGCCCTCGATCATCCGGCCGACGATCCCGAGGTGCTTGCCCTTGCGGACCAGCGCTGCGACCAGCGTGCGCATGTCCGTCGCCGAGTCGGAGTCGGCGAGGCTGTCGGCCGTGGTCAGGCCGATCTCGTCCGCTTCCAGCGCGAGGTCGAGCCGGCCTTCCGCCGCATGTACGTCGGCCGATACGGCGGTCGCCGTACACAGATAGCGCGCGTACGAGAGGGATTGCGGGCTCTCGTTGATCTGGTCGGCCAACTGCAGGAACAACTGGGTCGCCGCATCCGCGGAGGCGACTGCCAGGGCGGGATCGCCGTACCGCCGCAGGATGAGGGCGTTCATCGCGAGCACCCGGGCGAAGTCCGGCTGGTGCTTCAGCCCTTCGGTGCCGCCGACCAGTTGGCCGTACGCGATCACCGCACCGTCCATCTCCAGTACGGCGGTCGCCCCGTGACCGCGGTGTGCTTGGGTCATCGCCCGCCGGGCGCGGACGTCCGCGAGGAACGAGGTCGCGTCCACCACGCCGGCGTCGCTGAGCTCGGTGTAGCCGAGTTGGGCCTCGTGCAGTGCGGCCAGTGCCTCCTCGTGCCGACCGGACGCGTTCAGCGAACCGGCCAGCTCGTACTGGGTCGCGGCCATCAGGTGCTTGGCCTCGTAGTGGTTCGGATGCTCCTCGACCCGTTCCCTGGCCAGCTCGATGACGCGTTGCTGGTAAGGCCCGGCCTCGGCGGCCCGGCCTTCCTCGATCAGCACCTGGGCTGTCTGCAGCGCCTCAGCGAGCTCGTCCTCAGGAGGCGTCCAAAGCCCCCCGCTGTCCACCATCTCGACGTTCCACCCCTTCGCAGGTTCAGCCGTTCAGCTTAGTGGTCAATACCCAGGAACTCTCAGTCCTGACACGTCCGGTTCGAGTACTGACATGGCTATTACCGGCAGGTAGCCTGGTCGAATGAGCGAGCAGACCTCGATTCCCGCGGATCCCGAGCTGGACCCGACGGCGTCGTACGCGACCGATCAGTCGGTGATCCGGCGGCTTTCGGGGCTGTTGCGGGCGACCGCCGGGACCCGGACGTCGTACGCGCCGGCGACCGGTCAGCCGATCGCGGACCTGCCGGTGTCGAGCCCGGACGACGTGATCGCGGCGGTCCGATCGGCCCGTAAGACCCAGCAGACCTGGCGCCGGGTGCCGCTCGCCGAGCGTGCCGCGATCCTGCTGCGGTACCACGACCTGGTCCTGGATCACCGGCACGAGCTCGTCGATCTGGTCATCCGGGAGTCGGGCAAGGCGCGCAAGCAGGCGTTCGAGGAGGTCGCGCACGTCGCGCTGACCGCTCGCTACTACGGCCGCAAGGCCGCCGAGCTGCTCGAGCCACAACGCAAGCTCGGCATGTTCCCGCTGCTGACCCGGGCCGAGCAGCGGTTCGTCCCGAAGGGCGTCGTCGGCGTGATCTCGCCGTGGAACTACCCGCTCAGCATGGCGATGGCCGACGGTCTGCCCGCGGTCCTCGCCGGCAACACCGTCGTACACAAGCCGGACAGCCAGACCCCGCTCACCGCACTCCGCGCGATCGAGCTCTTGTACGACGCGGGTCTGCCCCGCGACGCCTGGCAGGCGGTGAACGGCGACGGCCCGACCGTCGGCGGCGCATTGATCCAGAACGCGGACTACATCTGCTTCACCGGCTCGACGAAGACCGGCCGGCTGGTCGCGAAGCAGGCGGGCGAGCGGCTCATCGGCTGCAGCCTCGAGCTCGGTGGCAAGAACCCGATGCTCGTGCTGCGTGATGCAGATGTCCACCGGGCCGCGGACGGCGCCGTACGCGCGTGCTTCGCGAGCGCCGGCCAGTTGTGCGTCTCGATGGAGCGCCTGTACGTCGCCGACCAGGTGTACGACGCGTTCGTCACCGCGTTCGTGGACCGGGTGCAGAAGATCCGGCTGTCCGCGGGGACCGGCTGGGACGTGGACATGGGCTCGCTGATCTCGAAGGCGCAGCTCGAGACGGTCAGCCGACACGTGGACGACGCGCGGGCGAAGGGCGCCACCGTGCTCACCGGCGGCAAGCCCCGGCCGGACATCGGTCCGCTGTTCTACGAGCCGACCGTGCTGTCCGGCGTGACGCCGGCGATGGAGTGTTTCGACAACGAGACCTTCGGGCCGGTCGTCTCGATCTACCGGTTCTCCGACGAGTCCGAGGCGATCCAGCGCGCGAACGAGGGCGAGTACGGCCTGAACGCGAGCGTCTGGACCCGCGACGGCCGCCGCGGTCGCGCGGTCGGCGCCCAACTGGTCGCGGGCTCGGTCAACATCAACGAGGGCTACGCCGCGAGCTTCGGCTCGATCGACACCCCGATGGGCGGCATGCGTGCTTCCGGCCTCGGCCGTCGCCAGGGCGCCGAGGGCATCCGCCGGTACGTCGATCCACAGACCGTCGCCACTCAGCGAGTCCTCCCGATCGCCGCCTCCCACGGCCTGTCCGACGAGGCGTACGCCGAACTGATGACCGGCGCGCTCCGGATCCTGAAGAAGCTGGGCCGCCCATGACCTTCGACTATGACGTGGTCATCGTCGGGTCGGGGTTCGGCGGCTCGGTCAGTGCGCTCCGGCTGACCGAGAAGGGCTACAAGGTCGCCGTACTCGAGGCCGGGGCGCGGTTCGACGACGCCGGGTTCGCGAAGAACTCGTGGGACACCAAGCGGTTTCTGTTCGCGCCCAAGCTCGGCATGTACGGCATCCAGCGGATCAGTGCGCTGCGCGACGTCATCATTCTGTCCGGCGCCGGAGTCGGTGGCGGCAGCCTCGTCTACGCGAACACGCTGTACGAACCGCTGCCCGCGTTCTACGCCGACCGGCAGTGGGCGCACATCACCGACTGGAAGGACGAGCTCGCGCCGTACTACGACCAGGCGAAGCGGATGCTCGGCGTCACGACGTACCCGGGCTTCACGCCGGCGGACAAGGTGATGAAGCAGGTCGCGGACGATCTGGGCGTGGGGGACACGTTCCACCCGACCCCGGTCGGCGTCTTCTTCGGTGAGCCGGGCAAAGAGGTCGACGACCCGTACTTCGGTGGCGCGGGCCCTCGCCGTAAGGGCTGTATCGACTGCGGCGAGTGCATGACCGGCTGCCGGCACAACGCGAAGAACACGCTCACCAAGAACTACCTCTACCTGGCCGAGAAGGCCGGCGCCGAGGTCTACTCGCTGACCACGGTGACGTCGGTCGAGCCGTTGACTGACGGCGGGTACGCCGTGGACACCCGGCGTACGTCGAACCGAAAGCTCACCCGCCGGTTCACCGCACGTCAGGTGGTCTTCGCTGCTTCGGCCTTGGGTACGGCGAAACTCCTGCACCGGCTCCGGGACGAGGGGAAACTGCCCCGGCTGTCGGACCGGCTCGGCGTACTGACGCGGACCAACTCGGAGTCCCTGCTGGGTGCGATCGCGCGGGACCGCGACGTCGACTACAGCCGTGGGGTCGCGATCACGTCGTCGTTCCACCCGGACGACATCACTCACATCGAGCCGGTCCGGTACGGCAAGGGCAGCAACGTGATGTCGCTGCTGCAGACCGTGCTGACCGACGGTGACGGGAACAAGCCGCGGTGGCGGACCTGGTTGCGGGAGCTCGGCGTGCAGCGGAAGAACATCCGCCGGCTGTACGACCTGAAGCACTGGTCCGAGCGGACCGTGATCGCGCTGGTCATGCAGACCGCGGACAACTCGATCACCACGTTCGGCAAGCGGGACCGGCTCGGCCGGTGGCGGCTGACCTCGAAGCAGGGCCACGGCGCCCCGAACCCCTCCTGGATCCCGGTCGCGAACCAGGTGGTCCGGCGGATGGCGAAGCTGATGAACGGGACCCCGGGCGGGACGATCGGGGAGCCGTTCAACGTCCCGATGACCGCACACTTCATCGGCGGCTGCGCGATCGGCGACTCACCGGAGACCGGCGTGGTCGATCCGTACCACCGCGTCTACGGGTACGACGGCCTGCACATCCTGGACGGGTCGACGATCTCGGCGAATCTCGGCGTGAACCCGTCGCTGACGATCACCGCCCAGGCGGAACGGGCGTTGTCCTTCTGGCCGAACAAGGACTCCGACGACCCGCGCCCACCGGTCGGTTCGTCGTACCGGCGGGTGCAACCGGTCAAGCCGTCGCATCCGGTTGTTCCGGTGGATGCTCCGGGGGCATTGCGGCTGCCTATCGTCCCTAAGCAGGCTGTGACGAAGCCGTAACACAATGACAATGTTCGGTGATTACCGGCCGGGAAATGAAGAAACCTCAGTAAGTCCTGTGACTACTGAGGTTTCTGTTAATTCCGAAAGGCCCGGGTTATTCACGGATAAGCCTTGGAAAAGGGAGCAGGTCCCTCGGGAACGTTTCCGCCCAAATCGTTTCCCGAGGGACCCACTCAAGCCGGGGTGAGGCGCCCGGCGCTTTGGGATCGGGTCACCAGCCACAGCTGGCGACCCGAGCTCTTGGTAACTACCTTACATCCGATTCCTGGAGTTTCGAGCCTCTCAGAGTGGTTGTGACCACTCTGCGTGCTGATCGTGATGATCAGCTATTCAGTTGCTCCAAGTAACCGGGTGGCGGTCTTCCTTGCGGTAACCGCCTCTGCACACATCAACGAGCCCATCTACGGGGGGTTACGAGGTTCCACGGAAATCTCCAAAACTTTCTGGATGGTGTGCGGAGCGTTGCTGAGTCACCTTCGACCAGGGTGTTCCACGTGACGCCCGCCGCAGTGCCGACGTACGTGTCTGACTTACTGTGAGCCGACCGTTCGATGAGGCAGGAGAACCATGAGCGACATCCTGGACGTGGCGCGTGAGCAGGTTCTGGAACAGGGCGTCGGCCTGAGCCAGGAGCAGCTGGTCGAGGTGCTCCGGTCGCCGGACGACCGGCTTCCCGAGTTGCTCGCGCTCGCGCACGACGTACGGGTGAAGTGGTGCGGCGAGGAGGTCGAGGTCGAGGGGATCATCTCGCTGAAGACCGGCGGCTGCCCCGAGGACTGTCACTTCTGCTCGCAGTCCGGTCAGTTCACCTCGCCGGTGCGGTCGGTCTGGCTGAACATCCCGGAGCTGGTCGAGGCGGCGAAGGAGACCGCGAAGACCGGGGCGACCGAGTTCTGCATCGTCGCCGCCGTCCGCGGCCCGGACGCCCGGCTGATGTCCCAGGTGAAGGCCGGCATCGAGGCGATCAACGCCGAGGTCGACATCAACATCGCCTGCTCGCTCGGCATGCTCACCCAGGAGCAGGTGGACGAGCTCAAGGCGATGGGCGTGCACCGCTACAACCACAACCTCGAGTCGGCCCGTTCGTACTTCGGAGACGTCGTCACCACGCACTCCTTCGAGGAGCGCTGGGACACCTGCCTGATGATCCGCGAGTCCGGCATGGAGCTGTGCTGCGGTGGTCTGGTCGGGATGGGCGAGTCCCTGGAGCAGCGCGCGGAGCTCGCTGCCCAGCTGGCCGAGCTCGACCCACACGAGGTCCCGCTGAACTTCCTCAACCCGCGCCCCGGTACGCCGTTCGGCGACATGGAGATCATGGCCGGCAAGGACGCGCTGCGGACGATCGCCGCGTTCCGGCTCGCGATGCCGCGGACGGTCCTGCGGTACGCCGGTGGTCGTGAGCTGACCCTGGGCGACCTGGGCACGCGCGACGGTCTGCTCGGTGGCATCAACGCGGTCATCGTCGGCAACTACCTGACCACCCTCGGCCGTCCGGCGACCGCCGACCTCGACCTGCTCGCCGAGCTGAAGATGCCGGTCAAGGAACTCCAGAAGACGCTATGACCACGCTCGTGTACTGCGGTCACTGCGGCCGCGAGACCACCGACGGGAATCACGACGCCTGCCGGCATGCGCTGACGCTCGAGCCACCCCGGTACTGCGCCGAGTGCCGCCGCCGGATGGTCGTCCAGGTGCACCCGATGGGCTGGTCGGCGCGCTGCTCGGTGCACGGCACGCTCAGCAGTCCGCTGTAGATCAGTAGGGTTGGTCCATGCCCGATGCCTCGCCTCGCCTGCTGGTCGCCCTCTACGGACCGACGTCAGCGGGGAAGACCGCGGTGTCGATTGATCTCTGCCTGCGGATCCGGGACGAACTCGGCCTGCCGCCGATGGTCGTCTCGGCCGACTCGCGGCAGGTGTACCGGTACATGGACATCGGCACCAGCAAGACCACGCCGGAAGAGATGCGTGGCGTCCCGCACACGATGATCGACGTCACCGAGCCGGTGCGGAAGCTGGAGCTGGAGACGTTCGTCGCGCAGGCCCGGCAGCACATGGACGAGTGCTGGAAGGCCGGCGGCGTCCCGGTCGTCGTCGGTGGCACCAGCGTGTACGTGCGCTCCCTGCTGGAGGGCTGGGAGGTGGACGCGGTCGCCGAGGCGCGCAACGCCGTACGGCGTGACTTCCCGCGCAGCATGGCCGAGGACGCGTACGCGGTGCTGAGCCGGCTGGACGCCAAGGCCGCCGCGAAGATCCACGAGAACAACTACGACGCGATCGTGAACGCGCTGGCGCATGCCATGGGCAACGATCCCGACCGGGCCAGTACGACGGTGGCGGCCCGGCAGGTCGTCCTCGCCGTGGACCGGCCCGCCGCGGACATCGACCGCCGGGTGGCCGCGACGTACGACGAACAGGTCCGGCGCGGGCTGCGCGACGAGGTCCTCGGTCTCGACGAGCGCTACGACGTACTGACGCAGTACCGCCGCCTCGGCCAGAAGTCCCCGAACCAGGTCGTCCACACCCACGGCTACACCGAATGGTTCGACGTAGCCCTGGACCGCGGCAAGTCGCTGGAGAACCTGAACGAAGCCGACCGCGACGAGGTCCGCACCCGAGTCGTGGAGCGCATCCAAACCCACACCCGCCGCCAACGCTCAGCCATCCCCAAACTCACCGGCGTCAAGCCGGTCCGCAACGCCAACGACGCCTTCAATGCCGTCAAGACCGCCCTCGAAGCCGCCCCGCCCAAACCGGCTCGCCCTGCCGAAAGCAAGCCAGGCAAGGCCGGCGGCAAGCGCACCGACGGCCGCGGTGGCCGGCCGAACTCCAAACGAGGCGGCTCCCGCCGCCGCTGACCGGCCCCAAAAAGCAAGCCGGGGCAGACCGATCAACGGTCGCCCCGGCCTAGCGGTTCAAGCCCTCAGGGCCGCTAGCCCCTGCCTTACTTGGACTTGCCGTCCTTCTTGGCAGCGGCCTTCTTCGCCGCGATGATCTCTCGGCCGGCTCTGGTGTTCGGGTTCGGGTTTCGTTCCTGGTCGGCCTTGTTGCGGGCCTGACCGTACTGGTGCTTGGTCTCGGTGTTCTTGCCCTTGCCCTTGTGTTCCCGCTCTTTACCGTCTTTGCCCTTCGCCATCTTCTACTCCTTCTGGCATGGCCGCTGCGCGCGGCTCATCGCTGGTCTGTGTGTCGGCGGAACGTTGTCCAGCGGACTAGCGGCTCTGGCCCTGGCCCTTGGGGCGGTGGCTGGTCGGGTACAGGACCGGCTTGTCGTCCTTCGCCTTGGACCCCGAGCCCTTCTCGGTCTTGCCCTTGTCGGTGGCCTTGCCCTTGTCCTTGTTGCCGTAGTTAGGCACGTGTTCCCCTCTTCGCTGCGAGCCGTGGGCCGGCTCTGGACTGTCGTTGTGCAGAAACAGACGTCGCGATCCGGGCGCTGGTTCCCCTCCGGTTCGACGCCTTGGAAACATAACTGCGGCCGGGGTTCACCCTCTGTTCAGCCGGACCCGAGCGCCGGCGTGCGTGACCCAGACGGTCGGATAAAGTTCAGGCGTGGTCAACGTCGCCGCTGTCAATGTGCTCGCCGGGCTTGGTACGACGACCTGGACGGTGCCGCGGGCGGTTGCGTACGAGACCGTGCTGGAGGGGGTTCGGCAGGCGATCGGCTTCTACTCGCAGCTGATCGCGGCCGAGGAACTGTCGGACGCGCCCGACACCGACACGATCGAGATCTGGCGGGCCGAACAGCTGGCCTGGACCAAGCGTGGGCAGGAGCTCACCCCGCTGGACAGCCGTGCGATCGACAGCATCCACCAGGACGCCGACAACCTGCTCGCCGTCGGCGACGACGACGAGGATGACGACGACGAGGACTCGGATGACGAGGACCCGGACGGCGAAGACGACGAGGCCGACGACGAGACGAATGACGAGGCGCAGGGACGACCGTGACCGCACCGTGGGGGACTGCAGCGACCAGCGACGACGACCGCTACCTGCTTGACGAGGCTGAGAGCGGGCGGATCTTCCGCGACCGGATCGTCCCCGACCAGCTGACCGGCGTACCGCAGGAGCAGCCGATCGTGGTGTTCGTCGGCGGTCAGCCGGGCGACGGCAAGGCGTCGATCACGGCGCTGGTGAAGGCGGTCCTGCTGCATCGCGGCCGTCCGGTCGTTCTCAGCGCGCTGGCCTATGAGCCGTACCACCCCAACTTCTACGAGCCGATCACCGACGCAGCCCCGGCTGCCGGCAGGCACGTCGCCGCCGACGGCCGGCGGTGGCTCGCGCTGGCCGAGGACGTGGTGATCCGGGAGCGGTACGACGCGATCATCGAGACGGAGCTCACAGATCCGGAGGCCTTCGACGGCTCGGCCGCTCGGTTCAAAGCGGCCGGCTACCAGGTGGAGGTCGCGCTGCTCGCAGTACACGAGGCGCGCAGCCGGCTGGGCATCGTCGAGCGGCACATCCGGTCGCTCGAGAAGTTCGGCTTCGGCCGGCTGGTGGAGCAGAGCGCCCACGATGCCGGCTATGCGGGCGTACTGCGTGCGGCCGAGCTGGTCGACGAGGGACAGTGGGCCGACCGGATCGCCGTACTGCGTCCGGACGGACAGCTTGTGTACGGCAACCAGCGCGACGACAACGCTGCCTGGCAGCAGCCGGCCCGGACCGCCGAGGCGATCAGCTGGGAGCGGGAGCGCGAGTGGACCGTGCTGGAGTCGCGGTACTACCTCGAGGCCTTGGCGCAGATCGAGCCGCTGGGGCTGGTCGCGCCGGTGCAGTGGATCCGGGACGAGGCGGTTGAGAGCGTCCGAACGGTGACTGCGATGGGACGGACGCGGGTGCACCCGGACGCGGTGACGTTGCACATAGCAACCGCCGGCACCAAGGGGTAGGAGTCGCGCGACGATCGGGGCCCCGCCAGGGGAAGTCCGCACGTCGCTGACTTCCCCGGCCGGGGTCTGCCGGTCACTAGTAACTACGCCGCGAGTCGCCCTTCTCGCCGCCGCGCTTGTCCTTCCCGCGGCGCGTATTGCCCTTCTCGTGCTTCTCCTGGGTCGACGGCCGTGCGCCGCTTCGGTGCCCCTCGGGTACCTCTGCGGACTCGGCGGTCTGCTCAGTGGACTTGTCGGAGCCTCGACCGAAACGACGGCTGCCCTTGTCCGTCTCGGTCCCGGTCTCGGTCGCCGTCTCTGGTTCCGGCGTCTCCTGGCCTCTCACCCAGGCGGTCCATTTGCTCATGCTTACCCTCCTCGTCGGAGCCACCGGCGTGGCTCATGGTCGTTCCTCGGTCGCAGCGCGGCACGGTGGTGCCCGCTGCTTGCACCGTTGGAAATATATCTACGGCGGGGGGTACCTGTTGGGCAATTACCACCTATCGGTCGGATAATGTTTGTTCGTGGTTAGTGTCTGTGCCATCAATGTGCTGGCCGAGCTCGGGACGGCGACCTGGACGACCCCGCAGGCGATCGCGTACGAGACCGCGCAGGAAGGCGTCCGGCAGGTGATCGGGTTCTTCGCCGAGTTGCTCGCCGAAGAGGAGGCCTCCGCCGAGCCCGAACCGGCGGCCGTCACCGGCTGGCGGGCCGAGCAGCAGGCCTGGGCCGCGCGCGGCCAGGCGCTCGCTCCGCTGGACACCCTCGCGATCGATACGATCTGCCGCGCTGCCGACGATCTCCTCGGTATGACGCTCGAAGACGACGGCGACAGCGACAGCGCCGCTTTAGCGAACTGGTTCGACCTCGGCGAGGCGGAGAACGAGCGGATCTTCCGGGACCGGATCGTGGCCGACCAGCTCGCCGGGACTGCGCAGGACCGGCCGGTCGTCCTGTTCGTCGGCGGTCAGCCCGGCGACGGCAAAGCGACGATCACCGCCCTGGCCACGGCGGCCCTGCGTCGGCGCGGCGGTCCCGTTGTCCTCAGCAGTGCCGCATACGAGCCTTACCACCCACGGTTCCATGAGCCGATCACCGACGTACCCGCGACGGCCGGCGTGTATGTCGAGGCCGATGGCCTGCGCTGGCTCGCGCGGGCCGAGGAATGGGTGATCGAACAGCGGTGCGACGCGATCTTCGAGACGGATCTCAACGACCCCGAAGGGTTCGCCCGATCGGCTCGCCGGTTCAAGGCCGCAGGCTTCCAGGTCGAGGTAGCGATGCTCGCGATGCACGAAGGCCTCAGCCGTCTCGGCGTGCTCGAGCGGCACCTGCGCGCGCTGGAGAGCTTCGGCCACGGCCGCCGGCTGGAGCAGGCCAGGCACGATGCCGGGTACGCAGGCGTACTGCGCGCCGCCGGACTGATCGACGATGGCGCCTGGGCCGATCGGGTCGCCGTACTGCGTCCGGACGGTCAACTGATCTACGGCAACCAGCGGGACGCCGCCGGCGACTGGCAGCAACCGGCACGGACGATCGACGCGATCGGGTGGGAGCGGGACCGCCCGTGGACCGTTGCGGAGTCGCGCTACTTCCTGGAGACCGTCTCGCGGGTCGGCCGAATCGGCGTCGGTGCGCCGGCGCAGTGGATCCGGGACGAATCGCTCCAGGGCGCCAAGGCGGTCGCCGCCCTGGCTCGCCCGCGCTTGCATCCCGATGCGGTGACGCTGTACGTCGCAACCGCCGGGACCAAGGGGTAGGAGATGTCGCACACATCCTGAGGACCCGGGCCGTCGGTGCGGGCGGGTTGGATTACCGTGATGGGTCCATGGGATGGAGGCGGTGTCACAGTTGGTCAGTTCTCGGCTACAGCGGGATGCGGAGTTGCTCTGGCATCCGTACTCGTCGCTGACTGAGCCCTCGCCGGTTCGGCTCGTTCGGGGGGCGTCCGGCGTACGGCTGCAGCTGGATGACGGGGCCGGCGGGGCCGTTGAGGCGATCGACGCGATGGCGTCCTGGTGGTGCATGATCCACGGCTACCGCAACCCGGTGCTGGATGCGGCGGTCAAGAATCAGGTGGACGACTTCAGTCATGTGATGTTCGGCGGGCTGACGCACGAGCCGGCGATCCAGCTGGCGGAGCGGTTGGTCGAGATCACGCCCGCACCGCTGCGGCATGTGTTCTTCTGTGACTCCGGGTCGGTCTCGGTCGAGGTTGCGATCAAGCTCGCGCTGCAGTACCAGGTTGCCCGCGGCAACAATGGCCGGACCCGGATGCTGACCGTCCGCGGTGGCTATCACGGCGACACATTCGCGCCGATGAGTGTCTGCGATCCGGTGAACGGGATGCATTCGCTGTTCACCGGAGCCCTGAAGGAGCAGGTGTTCGGGCCGCAGCCGCCAGCCGGGTTCGATCGGCCGGACGACGATCCGGAGTTGCTGGCCTGGGCGGCCGCGGTGTCGGCGCTGGCCTCAGAGCATTCCGGTGAGATCGCGGGAATCATCGTCGAGCCGATCCTGCAAGGTGCGGGCGGCATGTACCCGTACAGCCCCGCCTGCCTGCGCGTACTGCGGAAGCTCGCGGACGAGCATGGGTTCCTGCTGATCCTGGACGAGATCGCCACCGGCTTCGGCCGTACCGGCACGCTCTTCGCGTCCGAACACGCCGGCGTGGATCCGGACATCCTCTGCGTGGGCAAGGCATTGACCGGCGGTTACCTGACGCTGGCCGCGATGCTCTGTACGACGGAAGTCGCACAGACGGTCTCGGATGGGCCAGGCGGTGCGCTCATGCATGGGCCGACCTTCATGGCCAACCCGTTGGCGTGCTCGGTCGCGCTGGCGTCGATCGACCTCCTGCTGTCCCAGGACTGGGCCGGTCGGGTCGCCTCGATTTCTGCCGGGCTGTCGGCCGGTCTGGCTCCGGCGGAGTCGTTGCCGGCGGTCAAGGACGTCCGGGTGCTCGGCGCGGTTGGCGTCGTACAACTGGGTGGGCCGGTTGATCTGCCGCGGATGACGGAGGCTGCGCTGCGGCGTGGGGTGTGGGTCCGGCCGTTCCGCGACCTCGTCTACACGATGCCGCCGTACGTGTGCACCGACGAGGACATCGCGGCGATCGGTGCGGCGATCGTTGGTGCGGTCGAGGAGGCCGGCTGATGCTCGAGGACTGGCTTGCCCCGAAAGCCGCGGCGCTGGAGGCGCGTGGATTGACTCGTCGTCTGTGCGTACGCGCGGCCGACGACGACCTGATCGACCTCGCGGGCAACGACTACCTCGGCCTGACCTCCGACCCCCGGGTGGTCGCGGCCGCCGCCGACGCGGTGCGCGTCTGGGGCACCGGATCAACGGCATCCCGTTTGGTCACGGGTACGACGTCCCTCCACGAGGAACTGGAATCCGACCTGGCCGCCTATGTGGGTCAGGAGTCCGGGCTGGTCTTCTCGTCCGGATATCTGGCGAACCTCGGTGTCGTCACCGCGCTCGGTGGGCCTGGGACCGTCTTGATCTCCGATGACCACATTCATGCGTCGCTGGTGGATGCTTGCCGGTTGTCGCGGTCGCGAGTGGAAGTTGTCCCGCACAACGATGTGGACGCGGTCGCGAAGGTACTTGCTGAGCGCAACGAGCCGCATGCGGTGGTGATGACGGAGTCCGTCTTCAGTGTGCTCAGTGACGCGGCGCCGTTGACGTCGCTGGCGGCCGTGGCGGCTGAGTATGATGCGGTCCTGCTGGTCGATGAGGCGCACGGGCTCGGGGTGACCGGTGGCGGGCGTGGGTCGGTCTGGGCCGAAGGGTTGGCCGGTCTCGACCATGTGATCGTGACGATGACGTTGTCCAAGGCAATGGCTTCGCAGGGTGGTGTCGTACTCGGGCCGCGGATCCTTCGTGAGCACCTGATCAACCGGTCCCGGCCGTTCATCTACGACACCGGGCTGAACCCGGCCGCGTGTGCGGCTGCGCTCGCGGCCCTTCAGGTGTTGAAGGATGAGCCTGATCGGCCGGATTCGATTCATGCGACGGCCGCTCGGCTCGCCGCTGCGTGCGGAGTGCCGCCGGCTGTTGGACCGGTGGTTTCGGTGCCAATGCCTGGACCGCGTGAGACCGTTCAAGCCGCTGACCTTTGCCTTGCTGCCGGTGTTCGGGTGGGCAGCTTTCGGCCGCCTTCGGTTCCCGATGGCGTCAGTCGCCTTCGGTTGACCGCGCATGCCGGGTTGTCGGATGCGGACCTCGAGCGAGCCTGCGCGGTCATCGTTGATGCGATCGGCCAGGTCTCATGATCATCCTCGTCACCGGCACCGACACCGAGGTTGGCAAGACGATCACGACGGCTGCGCTCGCCGTACGGGCAAGTGACGTTGCGGTGGTGAAGCCTGCTCAGACGGGGGTTGGACCTGATGAGCCGGGGGATCTTGCCGACGTCGAGCGGTTGACCGGTCTGACCTCGCTGTACGAAGGGGTGCGGCTTCGGGATCCGCTGGCTCCGACGACGGCTGCTCGTCGGGAGGGGGTCCCGCTTCCGTCGGTTGAGTCGCATGCCAAGTTCGTGGACGACCTTGCGCGGACCCACGAGACCGTGCTTGTCGAGGGTGCTGGCGGGTTGCTGGTCGGACTGGATGCTGAGGGCAACAACATTGCGGATCTGGCTGGGTGCCTCACGTCGCCGTACGCGTTTGTGGTGGTGGCTCGGTCGGGGCTTGGGACGCTCAATCACACTGGATTGACGGTTGAGGCGCTTCGGGCTCGGGGGTTGCCGATCGAGGGGCTCGTGATCGGGTCGTGGCCGGAGGCCCCTGATTTGGCGGAGGAGTGCAATCTCGAGGATCTGCCGGTTGTTACGGGGGTGCCGGTGATCGGGCGGATTCCGGCTGGGGCCGGGCGGTTGGATCGGGAGGCGTTCGTCGCGGGGGCGTCCAGTTGGTTCCTGTGACGGGGTGCCCGGCGCGGTACGACGAGAAGCTCGGGTACTGGGTCGTCGACGATCCAGAGCTGGCGCGGGAGGTGCTGCTGGATCCGGTGACGTTCCGGCCGGACAACGCCGTACTGGCACACACGCCGTTGTCGGTGAAGGCGTTGCGGGTGTTGTCGGGGGTGGGGTTCGCGTTGCCGCCGACGCTGGCGAACAACGCGGGGGAGTCGCATCGGCCGATCCGGGCGGCGGTCGCGCGGTTCTTCAGCCCGGCGCGGGTGGCGGCCGTCGAGCCGTTGACGCGTTCGTTGATCGAGTCGCGGGTCGGTGAGGCAGCCGAGGCCGTGGCGCGTGGTGAGGAGGTTGATCTGGTGCAGGCCATCGCTGCCGAGCCTCCGGCCCTGGTCTTGCTGCACCTGCTGGGGTTGACGGATGTCGACGTGCCGGCGCTCAAGGCCTGGAGCCTGGACTCCCTGGAGCTCTTCTGGGGCCGGCCGTCCGAGGACCGCCAGCTGGAGTTGGCCCACAGTGCAGCCGAGTTCTACGCGTGGCTCCGCTCCCGGACGGAAGCACCCGGGGACGATCTGTTCGGGGTGCTTGCCGGGCTGGGCCTCACCGACGAAGAGATCTGCGCCGTCGGCTACTTCCTCCTGATCGCCGGCCAAGAAACCACCACCCAACTCATCTCCACCGCCTTCCAACAGACGCTGGGCAGGTCGTACGACGCCGCAGACGTGGTCGAAGAGGTGCTGCGGGAGGCCTCGTCCGTGCCCACCTGGCGGCGGGTTGCTTCTCGGGATGTGATGGTGGGGGACGTGGAGTTGCCGGCCGGGGCTCCGGTGTTGCTTGGGCTTTCTGGGCATGGGGGACCGGCGGATCTGGCGTTCGGGATCGGGATTCACCGGTGTCTCGGCGCGGGATTGGCTCGGATGGAGGCCCGGGTTGCGCTCGAAACCGCGGCTGACCTGTTGAGCGGCGTACGGCTGGTGGAGGAGCCACCGATGATCGACCTGTTGTCGTTCCGGGCGCCGAAGCGTCTTCGGGTTGTAACGAGCGGTAACACCTTGGACAACTCACGCGACTAGCGTCACGGTTCGTGAACCTCTCCTCTCGGCGCCGGGTCCGGCTGTGGTTCGGGCCGCACCAGATCGCCGACTACATCGGTGACGACGCGGCTGCGACCAGGTACGAGGCGAAGATGCGCCGCCGCTTCCCCGGGCTGGAGATCACCAACGACCCGCTCGGGGTCCGGCCCGCGGATTACAGCCCGGCTGAGGTGCACCGATAGGCTTTGTGGGTGACCCAAGAAATGCCGCAGCATGAGTTGGTTCTGGTTGTCGACTTCGGGGCGCAGTATGCGCAGCTGATCGCCCGCCGGGTGCGCGAGGCGAAGGTGTACTCCGAGATCGTGCCGCACTCGATGCCGGTCGAGGAGATGCTGGCGCGGAACCCGAAGGCGATCATCCTGTCCGGCGGACCGCAGTCCGTGTACGCCGAGGGCGCGCCGCGGGTCGAGTCGGGCCTGTTCGAGGCCGGCGTCCCGGCGTTCGGGATCTGCTACGGGTTCCAGGCGATGGCGCAGACCCTCGGCGGCGAGGTACGCCGTACCGGGCTGCGCGAGTTCGGTCGTACGCCGGTAACGGTGAGCGAGCCGGGCAAGCTGCTGGCCGGGATCCCCGCGGACCTCAACGTGTGGATGTCCCACGGCGACGCGGTCCACGCCCCGCCGGCGGGTTTCGCCGTACTCGCGGCATCCGAGGGCGCGCCCGTGGCTGCGTTCGAGGACGTGGACCGGCAGCTCGCCGGTGTGCAGTGGCACCCGGAGGTGCTGCACTCGCAGGCCGGTCAGGCGGTGCTCGAGCACTTCCTCTACGACATCGCCGGCTGCAAGGGCGACTGGACCACGACGAACGTCGTCGACGAGCAGGTCGAGCTGATCCGCCAGCAGGTCGGCGACAAGCAGGTGCTGTGCGCGCTGTCCGGCGGTGTCGACTCCGCGGTCGCGGCGGCCCTGGTGAGCAAGGCGATCGGCGACCAGCTGACCTGTGTGTACGTCGACCACGGCCTCCAGCGGGCCGGTGAGTCCGACCAGATCGAGAAGGACTTCGTGGCCGTCACCGGGACGCGGTTGGTGGTCGTCGACGCGGAGGACCAGTTCCTCGGCGCGCTGGCCGGCGTGACCGACCCGGAGCAGAAGCGCAAGATCGTCGGGCGCGAGTTCATCCGCACCTTCGAGGCGACCGCGCGCCAGCTCGACGCGGACCGGCACATCGAGTTCCTGGTCCAGGGCACGCTGTACCCGGACGTGGTCGAGTCCGGCGGGGGCACCGGTGCGGCGAACATCAAGTCGCACCACAACGTCGGCGGCCTGCCCGACGACCTGCAGTTCTCGCTGATCGAGCCGCTGCGCACACTCTTCAAGGACGAGGTCCGCGAGCTCGGCATCGCGCTCGGCCTGCCCGAGACCCTGGTGTACCGGCACCCGTTCCCGGGCCCGGGCCTCAGCATCCGGATCATCGGCGAGGTGACCAAGGAACGGCTCGACATCCTCCGCGCCGCCGACCTGATCGCCCGCACCGAGCTGACCGCGGCCGGCCTGGACCGCGAGATCTGGCAGTTCCCGGTGGTCCTGCTCGCCGACGTCCGCTCGGTCGGCGTCCAGGGTGACGGCCGGACCTACGGACACCCCGTCGTACTGCGTCCCGTCACCAGCGAGGACGCGATGACCGCCGACTGGGCCCGCCTCCCGTATGACGTCCTCGAAAAGATCTCCACCCGCATCACCAACGAGGTCGACGAGATCAACCGAGTAACCGTCGACATCACCAGCAAACCCCCGGGCACCATCGAGTGGGAGTGACCCCGTGGGCCAGGATGCTGGCTCGATGAGTGAAGGGGTGGGAGATCCGCGGCTGACCGCGGAAGGGGAAGTAGGGCTCGCACGGCTCGCGCTGGACGACGACGAGCTCAGGCACGCGGCCGATCACGTGGCGGGCGCCCTCGCCGCGGATCCGACGCTGCCGGATGCGCACGAGGTGCTGGCCACGCTGCTGAGCCGGCCGGGCGGTGGCGTGGAGCTGTGGCCGCTCGAAGGCGACATCTTCATCGGCACGGTCGTGGCCCGCGCGCACGCGCTGGCCTGGCGGGGTGAGTTCGCCGAAGCCCTTGGCCTGCTGGCGTCCGCCCAGGGCCATGAGCCGTCGATGCGGTGGGCCGATGTCGCCTGGGTGCTGGACCCGGCCATGCCTGGGAAGTGTCAGCCGAGCGATCTGGTCAGCGTGTTCGCGCAGCTCTTCAGGGCCATGCCGGAAGGGCAGAACGACGACCTGCAGGCGGCGTACGCGCCGTACCTCGCGCTGGCACGCAACATGACCGCCGCACATCCCGGATCGTCCTGGGCCTGGTGGGCGGCGTCGGTGTTCCTGCGGCGCCACGGCCGGTACGACGAAGCCGTCGAGGCAGCGAAGCGATCGGCCGAGGTGGAGCCGAGCGACCGGGCCGCGATCGCTCTGGCGTACGCCCTCCGCGAGCAGGGCCGCACCGATGAGGCCCTGGCCGCCCTGGAGCAAGCACTCACCTTCGACTCGGGCAACCTGTCGGTGTACGCCGATATCGCGTCCCTGCTCGGCCGGGCCGACCGGCTGGACGAGGCGATCGGCTGGACCGAGCGGGCGCTCGCCATCAACCCCGGGCACGACTGCTCGCAGATCGAGCGCTACGGGCTGCGGCACCGGCGGTACGGTCGCGTCGACGAGTTGGTCGGCATCGCTGACCTGCTGAGATTCGCGGAGCCGGGTACGCACGAGGCCCAGCACGCGAACGACGAGCTCACCGACCCCTCCCGCCAGGTCTGGCTCGGCGGCGTCCCGGCTCCGACCGAGGCAGTCATCAACGTGCTCGGACAGGTCCTGGAACAGGAGGTCGCCCCGACCGGACCGATGTCCCTGGCGGTGTCCGCGGTGGAGCCGCCGAGCGCGCTCCTCGCCTTCGACCGGGTCATGCCCGGATCCGACGTGGCGTTCAACGAGGTGCTCGCACCCGACCCGCGGCAGCCTGTCGCGATCATCGGCGGACCCGCCAAGCCGGTCGGGCTGACTGTCTGGACGTACGACGGCAACCTCGCCCGGCCCGCGGTTGCGCCGCCGACACCCGAGGGCGCCGAGGCTGTAGCCCGGGTGGCTCAGGTGGTCTGGGCCCACCTCCCGGCGGCGTACGACGGCGCCGTACTGCTGGCCGACACCCGGCTAGACGACCTGCTCGGCGTACTGGTCCATCCACCGGCGCTCCAGTCCGACGACCGGAGTGACTGGCCGATGTGGATCCGGTCCCTGCAAGTTGCGGCCTGTCTCGGCATCGCCCACCATCGGACCGACGAGCCCTGGCAGTCGTCGACCCGGCGCCGCGTCCTGAGTGATCTGGTCTACGGCCCGGAGGACTGGGTCACCGAGGCCGCCATGCTCGCGCTGGTCGCGACCGCGTGGGTCGACCCGGCCGCTCGCGGGGACGTGGCCGACCTGGTCGGCTGGCGCTTCATGTCCGCAGCAGAGGCCGCGAAGGCGCGCCCGGTCACGATCCTGGAGTCGTTGGCCCTGCTGGCGTTGGCAACCCCAGCTCTGAACACTGCGGTCGCCGACCTGGCCCGAGACATCGTCAACCTGCCCGCCGTCGACCCGGAGCCTGCGCCCGCCCCGGAACGCAAGAAGCGCGGCCTCTTCCGCCGCCGCTGAACCCGCTCACTCGGCGCTGAGCTGTTCCTCCAGCTTCGTGGCGTCGTGGTCGCGGCCCTGGGTGCGGAGGCGGTCGACGAGGAGCCAGCCGGCGCGGTACCAGGGTTCGGTGCCTTGGGTGAGGGTGGGGAAGAGCTGCTCCACGTACGTCTCGTCGGTGCTGTGCTCGGCGACGAGGAGGCGGGCGTTGACGTGCTGGTCCTCGAAGCCGCCGCGTTCGTAGTGCTCGGCGGCCTGAGTCGCCTGCTGTACGGCGATGTTCGGGTCGCCCTGCTGGAGGGCGATCAGGGCCAGGTCCCAATGGATCCCGGCCGTCTGGAAGATCACGTGCTGGTCGGCTGACGGCAGCGCGTCCAGGATCGGTCGGGCGCTCTCGATCAGCTGGACCGCGCGGGTGAAGTCGCCGGTGTACCGAGCGGACTGGCCGGCCAGCCGCAGTGCTTGTACCTGTCCGGTCGGCTGCTCGGCGGCGGCGTACTGCGAGGCTGCGGACACCAGTACCTCGACCGCCTCCTCGTCCCGGTCGAGCTGCTCGAGCAGCAAGCCTTCGTCCTGCCGGACCATCGCCAGCCAGCCCGGATGCGCATCCGCGGGCGCCGACGCCTGCAACTCGCGCACCTTGGTCAGTGCGGACTCCAGTTCGCCCAGTGACCGATACGCATCGACCAGTACGCCGCGTGCGTCGGCCAGTGATTCGGCCAGCCCAGGATCGCCACCCAGCACAGGCAGCGTCTCTTCACCGGTCTCCGCTGCCTCCAGCGGACGCCCGGTCTGCAGGTACGCGCGCGCCAACTCCAGTCGCGACAGCGCCCCCTGGACTTCCAGACCCGGTACGCCGGCTATCAGCGCGACGGCCTCGGTCAGGTCCTCGGCTGCCTCGGCCGGGCGTCCAAGCTCGAGACGGATCCGCCCGCGCTGCCGGAAGGCGAAGGACCGCACCAGTTCACTCGCTGCCCCGGACGCCACCGTGGCGGCCTCTTCTGCTTCCTCGAAGCGACCCAGCTGCGCGAGCAGGTCGCCCTGCATCATCGCTGCGCCGGCCAGAAGGTCTTCCTCGACGTCCGGACGCGCGCGCAGCTCACGCAGTTCGCGTACGGCGTCCTCGTACCGGCCGGCGTGCGCGTACATGGTGGCCAGCGAGTACTGCCAGTGGCCCTGGCGGCGTGGCTCGTCCGTAGCGATCAGCCGGCGCAACGGCTCCACACCGGTCGCGAGTCCTTCTTCTACCTGTCCCTGTTCGCACAGGAGGCGGCCGATCCGGCCACGGTCGCGCAGGAGGCGGATCTCTTCGCCAAGGTCGGCGTACAGCGCGAGTGCTTCGCGCCAGGACTCCAACGCACGCTCCGGGTGCTCGAACGCCAGCAGACCGCGACCGTCCAACGCACGGGCGCGGTCGAGTGGGGTCCACTCGCTCTCCGGCACCTCCTGCTCGAACGCGGTCCAGGCGACGATCGCTTGCTCGGAACGTCCGCGCTGCCAGAGGTCCTCGGCCTCGTCGAGCCAGCCACGGCCGGTGGGCGCCGGCCGCGCAGGCTCGGCCTCCGGCTCAGCGGGTGCGGCGGCGGGCTGGGCCTCCTTCCGGAGCTGGGCGCGCCGGGCAGTCTCCGACAGCGGCAGGTACTCCACCCACGGCTCCGCGGTCAGCGTCTTCCGGATCTCGTTGCTGCGATGCGTCGTCCCGTTCCGTGCGTCGAACTGCGCCGCGAGCTCCAGCGCCCGCGCAGCCAGCGTCTCGGCCAGCTCGGCCGCGCGGATCGACGCTCCAGGCTGCCGGATCATCAGTCCGGCGTCGACCCGGCTCAGCGCGAGCGAAGCACCCGCCGCGAACACCATCTCGGCGTACGGCGATGGCGGGTCGGCCAGCTCGGCCGCGTGCCGCTCGATCAGCTCGACAGCCTTCAGTTCGTTGCCGGTCCGGGCCAGGAACACCACGTGGTCCGCGTGCTCACTCAGCTCGCCGACCCGGCTGCGCAGGAGCCGGTACGCCTTCCGGTGCGCGTCGACGGCCTCGGAATACATGCCCTCGGCAACATACGCCGGGAGGAGCGCGGTCAGCATCTGCTGCGGCTGTTCGGCGCAGGTGAGCTGCCCGTCCAGGACATTCACGGACAGTGCGACGGCGTCCGCCGTACGTCCGACGCTGGTCAGGTGGTGCACCTTCGACGTCGGGTCGCAACCGACGCAGTCCGACAGGTCGTCGCGCGGCGCGGTCGACCACAGCCGGAACTGCTCGGCCGCCGTCTCCGCGTCACCGATGTGGTGGGCAACCAGCCAGCGGTGCTGGTGTACGGCGTGCATGCTGTGACCGCTGAGGCGCCACCGCTTTTCCATGTCGTCCAGAACGGCGTACGCACGCTCCAGGGGCACCTCCGGGAACTTGCTCAGCGTGCTCGGCGCGTACTTGAAGCACCAGTGGAAAGTGTGCCCGTGGTCCCGGTAGCGATCGGGGAACGCGTCCCAGTCCGCCACACACCGCGCGAACGGCACCAGCGACTTCCGCGGCTCCCCACCCATCACGTACGCCGTCACCAGCGAGAGGCGGCTGTAGAACGCCAGCTCAGCCTCCTCCTCCGCATCGGCCCGCCGTACGACGTCCTCGAGCAGAGCGGACCGTGCTTTCCCGTACGGCGCACTCTCGGCGCGCTGCAACCGGTCAAGGATTTCCTGGTTCATCGCGTCGGGTCCTCTTGGGTAGGCACGGCCTGGTCGAGCAGACCGAGGAATGAGCGGTTCACGAGCGCGGAATCCGCCGGGCTGATCGGGTGGTAGCCGAGCATCAGTGCATGTCCGTAGAGGCCTTCTACCGCGAGCTGTGTGAGCTCACGGTCGTCCAGCGAGACCATTCGCCGTACCAAAGGGCTGCGGTAGTTCAGCACAAGCTGCGGGCGGCTGTCGTCGTGTGTGTCGAGTGCACCGAGTACTTCGGACCAGAGCGCGTCGGCGCGGTCCTTGGTGGCTCTGAGCTCACTGGCGAACTGCGCGGACCGGTCCACCAGGTAGAGCGCCGGCAGACCGGCCGGCTCGAACGCACGGACCACTACCTCGCAACCGACCGAGTCCAACGCGTCCTGCGCGAGCTGCACGAACGGACGGAGCCGGAGCTCGGTCTCCGGGTCCAGACTGTCGAAGCTGGTGCTCAGCTCGGTCGGATCGAACCGGGTGGTGACTAGGTCGGGTATGACCTCGGGCAGTCGCTCCAGAAGCTCACTGTCGTACGTGTAGCCGCCGTTCACCACAGTGATCTGCTGTGCGGCCGCTACAGCCGCCAGTTGGCGGAATTCCTCGACAGTGGCGACGTACCTGATCTCACTGCCGCGCTCCTGGAGCTCGGCGGTGGTCATCCGGCCGTGGTTGGTCTCGAAGCGCAGCCAGCGGTGCACGAGCCGCAGCATGTCGTCGTCGTGCAGTGCGAGTGCTTTCACCCCGAGCTGGTGGATACGGAGGAACTTGTCCAGCTTGGCGGGGTCTGTGTTGCCGAGGCGGACCAGCCAGCCGCGGAGTTGCGCACCCAGCGCGTCCCGGGTCGCTTCGAGGCTGCCATCGTCGAAGAGTGCCTCGCGGCTCGCGGTCGGCCGCAGCTCGGACGTGTTGATGACCGCACGGACGAAGAATGCCCAATCGGGCAGTAGGCCCTCGACGTTCTCGGCCAGCAGCATCCGCTTGAGGTACACGCGATGGGTGGCCCGCTCGGCCGGGTTGGCGGCGAACGGCAGCACGAACGCGACGCCGGTCAGGCCGGCGGCCGGGTTGTTCAGGTGGATTACATCGAACGGGGTGAAGCCGAGCTTGTCCTGTGCGTAGCCGACGAGCTCGGCCCGCTGGTTGGCCGCTTCCCATGGTGCTTTGCCGTCGGTGACGCGGTCGTCGTCGACGGTGATCTCGATCGGCAGCAGTGCGCCGAACAAGCGGATCAGCTCGACCACGGTCGCCTTCTTGTACCACTGCTCGGCACCACGCCGGGCCTTGAGAGTGACCGTCGTCCCCTGCTCGGCCTTCGACGATGCTTCGGTGATCGTGTAGCGGCCGTCCGCCGTGCCGATCCAGTGTGTGGCCGGGCCGCCGGCGGGCTGGGTGACGACCTCGATCTCGTCCGCGACCATGAACGCGGACAGCAGGCCGATGCCGAACTGGCCGAGGAACTCGGTCCGGGCGAACCCGATCTCGTCCCGCTTCGAGCTCCGCCCGATCGTCGCGAGCAGTTCGCGCACCTCGTCCGGCCGGAGCCCGATCCCGGTGTCGGAGATGCTCAACCTGTCGTCAGCCGTGCGTACGTCGATCCGCTGCGGCGCCTGTGGATCCACGGCCTGCCGGGCGGTGATCGCGTCAACGGCGTTCTGCAGCAGTTCGCGCAGGTAGACCCGCGGGCTGCTGTACAGATGGTTGCTCAGCAGATCGACGATGCCTTGCAGATCGACCTGGAAGTTCTCGCTCACCGCAGCAACTTACGACATCCCGGGGCCTGGAGTTTCCTCCCGGGAGAGCTAGCGGGATTGCTGGGCCTCGATGCCGTCGAGGATGCGGTCGAGGCCGTAGCGGTAGGAGTCGGCGGCGGCTTCGCGGGTGGTGGACTGGTAGCCGTTCGCCTCCCAGATCGTTGTCATCGCGGGATGTCTCTCGACGTCGAAGTACTGCTCCCACAGTTCGTTGCGCTCGTGCCACCAGGCGTCGTTGCTCTGGCCGGTGGCGCGCTCGATCAGCTCGCTCTCCGCTTCGAGTCCGGCCGCCGAGTCGACGTACGTCGTGATCGCGAGCGCTGCCGTGTTGGTCTCGGTCGGGCTGAGGCCGAGGGTGAGCATCGCGGACAGCAGGTACTCACGGGCGGCCAGCATGCCCGGGCCGACCGGCGGACGGATCGTCGACACCTGACAGAGCCACGGGTGCCGCCGGAACATCGCGCGGGTCTGCTCGGAATAGATCTCCACCTGCTCCCGCCAGTCGTCCGGTCGTGGTTCCTTCGGGCCGGGTAGCTCGCGCTCACCCAGCACCTCGTCCACCATCAGGTCGAGCAGTTCCTCCTTGGAGGGGACATAGGTGTACAGCGTCATCGTCCCGACGCCGAGCTCCTTCGCCACACCACCCATCGAGGCCGCCGCAAGCCCCTGCTCGTCTGCTAACCGAATCGCCGCCGACACCACGTCGTCAACATCCAACGAAGGCCGCCGCCCAGCCCCCCGCCGCCGTTCATCCGGCCGCGACCCTTCGTCTCCCGTGCCGCCCAGCTCGCGGTCGGCGCCTGGCGGAGTGTCGTTGGTCGATTTGCGGTGGTTGCGCCAGAGCAACGCGAGCGTGCGCTCCGGTTGCCCCTCACCACTTCGCCGCACTGCCACGGAGCAACCATAGGCGCTCTCTTGAATTCTCGTATACCCTACGAGAATTGATTTCGCCTCGAAGGGAGAACCGGCATGACGATCCTGGTAACAGGCGCGACCGGAAGCGTGGGCCGATTGCTGGTGGACGAACTCGTCGCCGCAGGTGCGCCGGTCCGAGCACTCACCAACAACCCGACGCGAGCAGCCCTACCCGCCGGGGTTGAGGTCGCCCGCGGGTATCTGGGCAAGCCCGCGACCCTGCCTGCCGCGCTGACCGGTATCGACACGGTGTACCTCGCACCACTTCCGGCGTACGTGGACGACTTCGTCCGCTGTGCGACAGCGGCCGGCGTGCGGCGGGTCGTCGTACTGTCCGGTGAGCCCGCGGACTATGAGGCGCAGGGGGATCCGTCGACCTGGCACTACTACCGGATCGAGCGTGCGATCGAGGCGGCCGGCTTCGACTGGACGTTCCTGCGGCCCGGGCAGTTCATGACCAACACGCTCGACTGGGCCGAGTCGATCAAGACCGAGAGCGTGGTGCGATCGCCGTACGCCGAAGCCGTGCAGACCCCGATCGACCTGGGCGACATCGCTGCGGTCGCACGTGTCGTCCTGCTGTCCGAGCGCTTCTCCGGTCAGAAGCTGACGATGAGTGGACCGGAGGGGCTCACGGCTCCCGAGCAGGTCAAGCACATCGCGGCGGCGATCGGGCGCGAGGTCCGCTATGAGGAGCTCACGCCGGACCAATATCTCGACCGGCTCGCGCCGGCGATCGGGCTCGAGACCGCGCAATGGTTGCTCGATGGCTTCCGGATGATGGCGGAGTATCCGATGAAGCCCGAACCGACTGTGCCTGAACTCACGGGCCGGCCGGCGATGACGTACCGCGAGTGGGCAGTCGCGAACGCCTCCGCTTTCCGCTGAGTATTTCGCCGGTCAGAAGAGGGGTTGCTGGGTGGAGGGCGGCGGTGGGGCCGGTTTTCGGGGCGGCCGGCGGCGGAAGCGGGATGGTGCAGCTTCGCCCCAGCCGGATGACTCGGCGGAGGGAGCGTCGGGGCCGGCGGCCTCGACGACGCCGCGAGGCTGGCGGGGCGCGGCGTCGGAGCGGGCTCGGCGAGCGGGGGCACCGGGTAGAGGCTTCGAGCGGTGGCTGGAGCCTTTGCCGAAGCCGTGTTTGTCGAGGAGCGGACGGGCCTTCTCCTCGAAGGCGTTGCGGAAGCTGGGCGATGCGTAGGAGCCGTGGGCGTAGAGGGATTCGTAGCGGGAGACGAGGTGAGGGTGGTCCTGGGCCAGCCAGGTCATGAACCACTCTTTGACGCCAGGGCGCAGGTGGAGGACGAGAGTGGTGACCCCGGTGGCGCCGGCTGCGGACAGTTCGGCGAAGAGGTGGTCGAGGTGCTCGGGGGAGTCGGTGAGCCAGGGGAGCACGGGGGCGACCATGACCCCACAGGGCAGGCCGGCGTCGCGGATGGCGCGGATGAGGTCCAGGCGGCCGCGGACCGAAGGCACGCCCGGCTCCAGGTGCTTCCGGAGCTCCTCATCGCCGAGCGCCAGGGAGATGCCGATGCCGACCGGCACCTGTTCGGCGGCTGCGGAGAGCAGGCCGAGGTCGCGGCGGAGCAAAGTGCCTTTGGTCAGCACCGACAGGGGTGTGCCCGAACTGGCCAGTGCGTCGATGATTCCCGGCATCAGCCGGTAGCGGCCCTCGGCCCGTTGATAGGGATCGGTATTGGTGCCTAAGGCAACTTGTTCGTGCGACCAGGACGGGCGGGCGAGTTCACGGCGCAGCACCTCGGCCACGTTGGTCTTCACGACGATCTGCTGGTCGAAGTCCAGGCCCTGGTCGAGCTCGAGGTACTTGTGGGTCGGGCGCGCGAAGCAATACCGGCAGGCGTGGGTGCAGCCGCGGTACGGATTGACGGTCCAGTTGAACGGCAGCGCCGTACCCGGCACGGAATTGAGCGCCGACTTGGAGACCACCTCGTGGAACGTGACGCCGCGGAACTCCGGCGTCGTCACCGACCGCACCAGCCCGGCGATCGACCCGAGCCCCGGCAAGGTCCCCGGGGTCTCGACACCGATCTGCTGGCCGGCCCATCGCATAGCCATAGTCGAACACATGTTCGATATGAATAGCAACTGCGAATGGGTGGCGGGGACGGATTTACGGGACGGTGAGGATTTCGGGGCCGTTGGGCGTGATGGCCACGGTGTGTTCGGCGTGGGCGCCTCGGGTTCGGTCGGCGGATCTCAGCGTCCAGCCGTCCTCGTCGATGACGTAGGTGGAGCCGGGGCCGGTCCAGAACCAGGGCTCGATGGCGAAGACGTGGCCGGCGCGGAGTTTGAGGCCTCGGCCGGGGCGACTGCCGTTGGGGATGTGTGGGTCCTCGTGCATGCGGTGCCCGATGCCGTGCCCGCCGAAGTCGAGGTTGGTGCCGAGGTTGGCCTCGCGCCCGATCCGGCCGATGGCGGCGCCGATGTCGCCCAATCGACCACCGTCCACGGCGGCCGCGATCCCGGCCGCGAGCGCGCGCTCGGTGGTCGCAATCAGTTCCAGGTCTTCGGGTCGCGGCGTACCGACGCAGAAGCTGGTGGCGGCGTCGGCGCACCAGCCGTCGACCGAGGCGCCGCAGTCGACGTTGAGCAGGTCGCCGTCCTCGAGGCGGAGGTCGCTCGGGAGGCCGTGCAGGACCGCGTCGTTGACCGACGTGCAGATCACGCCGCTGAACGGGCTGGTCGCGAACCCGGGCTGATATCCCTCGAACAACGACACCGCTCCGGCGGTCCGGAGGACGTCCCGCGCTACCTCGTCGAGCTCCCGCAGCGAGACCCCGGCAGCGGCCTCTTTCTTCACGGCCGCCAGCGCGTTGGCGACGACGCGACCGGCGGCGCGCATCTGTTCGATCTCTGCCGGTGTCTTCAGCTCGACCATTATCTGCTTCCTCAACTTCACGGGATAGTTATACCGGTACTATTATCACGCTCATGGTCCGACCACCTCTCTCCAGCTGGGATCGCGAACGCGGTCGCCAACTCGGCCGCCTGCTGCGCGAAGCACGCGGCGAACGCAGCATGGTCGAGGTAGCCGCGTCGTGCGGTGTGTCCGTCGACACCCTGCGCAAGATCGAGACCGGCCGCATCCCGACGCCCGCGCTGTTCACGGTCGCCGCGGTCGCCGCCACCCTCAACCTGTCCCTCGACACCTTGGTGCTCACGTGTGAGGACAGCCTGACCACCCCGGACGATCACCCGACCAGCTCCAACCTCATCGCTTAGGTCACAAAGCCCAACCAAGTGCTCGATTCCAGCGTCTCCTTCCCTGACTGGGGTTTGAGGCTTGGGGGCTGGACATGGCGGTACGGCGACGTGCGGTGCTCGGGGGTTTGCTGGCCGGAGTCGGCGTACTCGCGACTGCCGGTTGCATCGCGGACAGTGCAGCGGACACCGACGGAAACACGGGTGGCGGAGAAGGTCAGGCTGAGCCGAAGCCCCAAGCGGGTCAGGGGAATCGGCCGGACCGGTTGACGCTGGTTGCGACTGGCGACGTACTGCTGCACGAGCGTCTCTGGACCACCGCGAAGCGTGACGGTGACGGTGGGTCATGGGACTTCGCGCCGTTGATGCGGAGCGTCAAACCCCTTGTCCAGCAGGCCGATCTCTCGATTGCGCACTTGGAGACACCGCTCGCGCCGCTCGGTGGTCCGTATCACGGGTACCCGTTGTTCCAGGGTCCGCCGCAGATGGCTGCGGCGTTGAAGCAGACCGGGTACGACGTGTGCACGACGGCGAGCAATCACAGCTTCGACGGTGGTGCGGCGGGGGTCGACCGGACGCTGAACACGTTGGAGAAGGCGGGTCTCAAGCACGCGGGTACGGCGCGTTCGCGCAGCGAGGCCGAGACGCCGACCATCGTCGAGGCGAACGGTGTGAAGGTCGCGTCGCTGTCGTTCACGTTCGGGTTCAACGGTCTGCCGTATCCGAACGGGCAGACCTGGCGGGCCGGGAAGCTGGACGCGGCCACGATCATCCGCAAGGCGAAGGAAGCGCGGGATCAGGGCGCCGAGATCGTCGTGGTCAGCTGCCACTGGGGGACCGAGTACTCGAAGAAGGCCAACGACGAGCAGCGTGAGCTCGCGTCGCAGTTGCTTGCTGATAGCAACATCGATCTGATCATCGGGCATCACGCGCACGTGGTGCAGCCGATGGAGCAGATCAACGGGAAGTGGGTCGCGTACGGGCTGGGCAATCTGGTCGCCGCACACCGCGAGCCCGACAGCATCAAGGCTGAGGGGCTGCTGACTCGCTTCACGTTCAGGCGTGACGGTGATCGGTGGACGACCGAGCAGGCGGAGTATGCGCCGCTGTTGATGACGGATGCGTTGCCGGTGCGGGTTCTCGACGTACGACGTGAGTTGGCGAAGGCGAGCGGGTCGAAGCGGAGCCGGCTGGAGCTGGCGCAGCGTCGTACGACCGAGACGGTGCTTTCACTGGGGGCCGGCCCGAAAATGCTTTGAGTGCGGTCGGTCGCCCGGTCTAGGGTCGGCGCATGATTACGTACTTCGTGATGGTCCGTCGTGCCCGGCTCCGGGCAGGCGCGGGGTGCCTGGGGATGGCATCCGCTCGATAGTCGTTGGGCCCAACGGGTCGTGGACGCGGCCGGGATCAGACCCGGTGAGCTCGTCCTCGACGTCGGGGCCGGACTCGGTGCGCTGACCGCACCGCTGGTCCGGGCCGGTGCCCAGGTTGTCGCCTTCGAACTCCACCCTGTTCGCGCCGACCGGTTGCGCCGGAGGTTCGCGGACGAGTCGGTGACGGTGGTCCGGGCTGATGCCACGGATCTCCGGTTGCCGAACCGGCCGTTCCGGGTGGTATCGAGTCCGCCGTACAACATCTCCACCGTTTTGCTGAAGCGCTTGCTGGCGCCGGGCTCTCGCTTGGTGTCGGCTGATCTCGTGTTGCAGCGACAGGTGGCGAACCGGTGGGCACGTGGTGACGCACCTGGGGCCAATCGGTGGTTCCGGTACTACGACCCGTCGATCGGGATCCGCCTTCCCCGCAAGGCTTTCAGCCCACCCCCACACGTCGACTCATCAGTCCTACTCCTACGCAAACGCTGAAGAACCTCCCCCACCCACCTAGTGGATGGGGGAGAGAAAGGTCCTCGGGTTAGCCGTGCCAGGAGGTCCATAGGGCTGCGTAGGAGCCTTGGCGGGCTACTAGGTCTTCGTGGCTGCCCAGTTCTGTTATTTGGCCGTCCTCTACTACGGCGACTCGGTCTGCGTCGTGGGCGGTGTAGAGGCGGTGAGCGATGGCGATGACCGTCCGGCCTTCTAGTACGGCGGCCAGCGAGCGCTCCATGTGGCGGGCGGCTCGGGGGTCGATCAGCGACGTAGCCTCGTCGAGAACCAGCGTGTGGGGATCAGCCAGGACCAACCGCGCCAGCGCCAACTGTTGGGCCTGGGCCGGTGTCAGCGCCAGCTGACCAGAGCCAACGCGTGTGTCCAACCCGTCCGGCAGCGCCTCCGCCCAATCGCGGGCATCGACGGCAGACAACGCGTCGAGCAGCTCAGCATCAGATGAGGAAGGACGCGCCATCGCCAGGTTGTCGCGCAATGTACCCACGAAGACGTGATGCTCCTGCGTCACCAGCGCGACCTGCCTGCGCAGCTCATCCAATGGCAGCTCAGTCATCCCGACCCCGCCAACAGTCACCGAACCGGTCCGCGGCGGATGGATACCCGCAACCAACCGCCCCAGCGTCGACTTCCCCGCACCGGACGGACCCACCATCGCGATCCGCTCACCAGGCTGGATGGTCAGCTCCACCCCATGCAGTACGTCGCGACCGTCGACGTACGAGAACCGCACGTCATGCGCCTCGACCAGCTCCCCCGACGGCATCCGCCCTGACGGCGTCCGGTCATCCGGTACGTCGCTGATCCCCAGGATCCGGGCGAACGCGGCACCACCCGACTGGAGCTCGTCCAGCCAGGAAAGCAGCCGGTCGACCGGATCGATCAGCTGGTTGACGTACAGCACGCCAGCCGTGACCGCACCGAGGGAGACATGCCCGTTGAGGTGCAGCCAGCCGCCGAACAGCAGCGTCCCGACGATCGGCACCAAGTACCCGACCTCGACGACCGGGAAGTACACCGTCCGCAGGAACAACGTGTACCGCTCAGCGTCGTACGAGCCCCGGATGTCCCCATCGCCCCGCCGCACCCGCTCGTCGTACCGCCGCAGCGCCTCGACCGTCCGCGCGCCCTCGACCGTCTCCGCCAGCGAGCTCGTCAGCTGTGCGTACGCCGCATTCTCGCGAAGGTAACCGTCCTTCGCGCGACGCAGGTACCACCGAGTGCTCAGCCAGATCACCGGCACCATCGCGACCAGCGGCACCAGCACCCACACGCCGACCAGAACCGTGGCCACGACCGTGAAGATCACCGTGACGAACGCGATGATCGTCTCGGGCACGGCGAACCGCACCGTCCGCGAAAGCGTGTCGACGTCACGCGAGGTCCGGGACAGCAGGTCGCCCGTGCCCGCCCGCTCGACCGTGCCGATCGGCAGGGCGAGCGCGTTGTCGACGAACTCCTCCCGCAGCTCGGCCAGCACCTGCTCACCGAGCGCGAACGACCGGAACCGCGCCCACCGGGTCAGCAGCGACTGCGCCACGATGAACACCGCGATCACGATGATCACCTGGTTCACCTTGCCGGCGGTCGTGCCGTGCTGGACGTCCTCGACCAGGTTGCCGATCAGCCGCGGCGCCGCCAAACCACTGACCGCGGCCAGAGCATGCAGCACCAGCGCGATGATCAGCGTCCGCGGGTGCCGTCGGGCCAGTCGCCGCGCATGCCGCCGGATGTCCGCGGACCCGGCAACGGGCAGGATCTGCCTCATCGAACGGCCTCCTCGGCTTCGGTCTCACGGGTGACGGTACGGCGGTACTGCGGGTCGGTCTCGAGCAGCGTCCGGTGCTTGCCGGTGGCAACAACCCGTCCGGCAGACACGAAGATCACCTCGTCGACGCGGTCCAGCAGCAACGGGCTCGCGGTCAGTACGACGGTGCTCCGGCCAGTTCGGTACTCCCGCAACCGCTCCGCGATCCGCGCCTCGGTGTGGGCGTCGACGGCCGACGTCGGCTCGACCATCACCAGTACGGACGGATCCGCCAACAGTGCCCGCACCAACACCAACCGCTGCCGCTGACCGCCGGAGAACGACCGGCCCTTCTCCTCGACATCGGAGTCGAACCCGTCCGCCAACGCGACCAGCACGTCCTCGGCCGACGCCGTGTGCATCGCCGCCATCAGTTCGTCATCCGTACGACGACCATCCGGGTCGAGCTCCGTGCGGAGCGTGCCGGTGAACAGTTGGGAGCCGATGTCACTCACCAGGATCCGCTCCCGGACGTCTGCCCGGGTGGCACTCGCCAGCGTCACCCCGCCGTACCTGACCTCGCTGAGGTCGTCGTACCGACCCAAGCGGTCAGCCAGTACGGCGTAGCTGTCCGGCTCGGTCGAGACGATCGCTGTGAGCAGACCGTCTCGGGCGCGGATACCGGAAACCGGATCGACCAGGTCGCCGCTGCTCGGCAACCGCACCGGCTGCGCAGGCTCGGTGATGTCGGGCTGCAGCTCCAGCACCCGGTTCACTCGACCCGCTGCGACCAGACCGCGCATCAGTTGGTTCGCGAACTCGGTCGCAGTGCGCAGTGGTAGCACCAGGAACGTCGCATAGCCGTAGAACGCGACCAGCGAACCCGCACTGAGGTCCCCGCGCAGCGCGAAGTGCGCGCCCAGACCGACCACGAGCACCACGAAGATGCCGGGCAGCAACACCTGGGCCGCGTCGAGCACAGACTGGATCCCGGCCACGCGGACACCCGCCCGCCGGACCTCCTGCGACTCCGTGCGGTAGCGCTGGGAGAACGACTCCTCGCCGCCGATCCCGCGCAGCACGCGCAGACCGGACACGATGTCGGAGCCCAGCGAGTTCAGCTCGCCGACCGCCTCGCGCTGGGCGGACTGCCGCTTGTGCAGCGGTCGCAGCATCGGGCCGAGGCAGAACAGCATCACGGGTACGCCGATCAGCACCACCAGGCCGAGCGTGGTCGACGAGGAGAGCAGGATCGCCGCGACCACGACGAACGCCACGATCGACCCGGCGAACCGGGCCGAGATCTCCATCAGGTTGCCGACGTACGACAGGTCGCCGGCACCGACGCTGACCACCTCACCGGTGGCCAGGTGCTTCGGCAGGGTCGCGCCGAGGTCGGCCGACTTCCGGGTGATGACCTGAACCGTGCGGTAGGCCGCTGACAGCCAGTTGGTCACCGCGAACCGGTGTCGCATGATGCCGGCCGCGGCCTGCACGACGCCGACCGCGAACAGCGCCGCGGTCCACTGCAGCAGCCGCTCGCCGTCGCGCGCCGCGATGCCCTCGTCGATGGCCTTGCCGAGGATCGCCGGGATGAAAGCTTGCGAAGCCATCCAGAGAATTCCGAACGACATCCCGCCGATCATCGTGCGCGCCTGCTGCCTCGCGACCCACCACAGATAGCGGGCCGGCGAGCGGTGATCGGGGACGCCGGGATCGGCGACGGGAAGTTGTCTCATGGCACTGTCAGGCTAGGCGTCGCCACCGACAGTCGCATGCGGTTTATTCGCGTTCGGGCACCTCGCCGGGCACCTCGCCGGGCCCGGGGCCGGTGCCCAGCTTTGGTGACAGTCGGTAGAGCTTCACCTTGCGTTGGGCAACGAGTTCCCGCTGAGCAATCTGCGGCCCCTGTCCTGGGACCATGTTGGTGATCGCACATCGGGGAGCGAGCGGGTACCGCCCGGAACACACGGCGGGTGCCTACCGTCTGGCGGCTGCCCAAGGCGCCGACTACCTGGAGCCTGATCTGGTCGCCACTCTCGACGGCATCCTGGTCTGCCGGCACGAGAACGAGATCTCCGGTACGACGGACGTCGCGGCGCACCCGGTCTTCGCGGACCGCAAGATCACCAAGATCGTCGACGGCACCGCGGTGACCGGCTGGTTCGTGGAGGACTTCACCTATGCCGAACTGCGGACGCTCCGCGCGGTCGAGCGGATGCCGGGTCTGCGTGCGCACAACACGGCGTACGACGGTCTCGAGGAGATCCCCCGGTTCGACGACGTGGTGGCGCTGGCCCGGCGGGAGGCGCTCCGGCTCGGGCGGCCGATCGGAGTCATCCCGGAGATCAAGCATCCGGCGTACTTCCGGCGGCTCGGACTGCCGCTGGAGGAGCTCCTGACCGAGCGGATCCTGGCGCTCGGACTGCGGGACGACGAGATCATGGTGCAGTCCTTCGAGCCGACCAGCCTGCGGCGGCTGTCCGTGATGACGCGCGTCCCGCTGGTGCAATTGGTGGACTCCGAGAGCGCTCCGCACGACTTCCTCCGCGCCGGCGACGGTCGCACGTATGCCGATCTGATCGAACCGGCCGGGTTGCGGGAGATTTCGACGTACGCGCAGGTGGTCGCGCCGCACAAGGACCTGGTCATCCCGCGCACCGCCAACGGCGGCCTGGGGGAGCCGACTCGACTCGTAGACCAGGCCCACCGGGCCGGCCTGGCCGTCCAACTCTGGACCTTCCGCGCCGAACGCCGCTTCCTACCAACTGCTACCGATTTCCCCACCGAACTGACCCGCTTCGCCACCCTGGGCATCCAGGGCGTCTTTGCCGACCACCCAGACCAGGCCGTCGCCGCCCTACGCAAGGCACCCCTGAACGTCTAACGGCCGAGCCTTAGCTGGGACAGGACCTTCTGCGCGACCGGTTCGAGTTCATGATCGATGGCAAGGCTCTGGTCCGTGTCCAGGACCACGCGGGCGGTCGTGATCGGCCTCGTCCGGATCAGCTTGGTCCGCAGGTACGTCGGCGGATGCGTCGCGTCGGTCCGGGTCTCGCGGACCCTGCTGGCGCGCAGGTGCCGCTCGATCTCCCGCGCCGGTACTTCGGTGACTGCTCGCCGGACGGCGTCCAGCGGCGTGATCTCGGTGGGAAAGCGGATCGCACGCTCCATCGCGCGGTACGAGGCGTCGGCGAGGAACAACCGTTCCAGCGCCTGCGCCGTGGCCTCTGAGCCGGCGATCTCACCCGCCTTCCGGTCGGCGAGGTACTCCGCACGCTGGCTGCTCCGCAACTGAAGGCGTTCCAGCAGCCAGGCAATCCCTCGCACCAGCAGCCCCACCGTGGTGTTCAGCATCCGGCTGACAATGGTGGTCCCGGTGCCATCGCGGACGCCCCACTCACGTCTGATCCGATCGAGCCGGTGCTCGGTGAAGGTCGCCCGTAGCCCGTCGAGCACCGACCAGGCGCTGCCGACCAGCCAGTTGTTCAGCGAGTCCCCGTGCCGGCCGTGTCCGAGCTCGTGTGCCAGCATCGCGACCCGCTCTTGCGGGCGGAGACCGGCCCAGAGCGGCAGTCCGATGCCGATGACGGGGTCAAGCCGCCAGCCGGCCCGCATGTACCAGAGGTTGGGCTCCGCGATGACCGCAACCGCAGCGACCCGCTTGGTCCCGACGGCAGCGGCGACCTGGTCGAGTACGGCGTACAAGGTCGGTGCCTGGTCGCGGTGGAGCAGCTGGACGCCCCTTGGCAGTGTGGCGGCTCGCGGGCGGGTAAGAAACGCAATGCCGAAGGCGGGCAGGGACAGCAGGATGCTGAACCAGAGGGGCCGGTACAAGACCAGCAGAGCGATCCCGGTCACCAAGCCGATCAGCGGGAGCATCAGGATCAGTACTGACAGCAGGACGGCCGCTATCCGGGCCGCGTCCCAGCCGGGGCGGTGCACTTCGCCCTTCGCGAGTTCGCCGTACAGCGAATTTGCCAGCCGGTGCTCGATCGCGAGTCGCCAGGCCGGGGTCTGGTCGACCACGGGTGTCGGATCGACATTCCAGTCACAGTGCTCGCACCAGGTGACGTAGCGCGGGTTCACCCGGATCTGGTGCCCGCAGTCGGGGCAGTTGGTGGTCTCTTCCGCGCTCTGCACGCGAGCATCTTGTCAGCGCAGCGGCAGGGTGACCGAACCGCAGTCACCCTGCCGCTGAGTGATGGTTGGAGTCTGCGCCCGGGTGGGGCGCAGCCGGGGTCATGCCGCCGGGGGCTTGTTGTTGGTGTCGTCGTAGATGCGGGAGGCGATGTCCGCCTCGGGGGAGTCCTGGTGCTGCTGGTTGACCGACTGCTGGACGTTCTGCCAGACGGCCTTGCCGTCGGACTCGGGGATCACGATCCACGCGACCGCGTAGCCGATCAGAGCGGTGCCGCCGGTGATCAGCGTCAGACCGACGATGCCGAGGCGGACCAGGGTCACGTCGATGTTCAGGTACTCCGCGATACCGCCGGAGACACCGGACAGCATCCGCTGCGAGCGGGAACGACGGAGGACCTTGCCGGAGAGGTTCGAGAACGGTGCGTTGGAGTTCGTCATGTCTCTACTGTCCCGTCCACACCCCCTCCACCACATCAGGATCGCTACCGACCCACCCCTGATCCAACCCCTGGGCCCCCGCCCCTGTCCCCCTGACGACTTTCGTCGGAACCTCGACGTACGGCCGGCCTGTCTCTACCAGTGAGGAGGGCTGCATGAGTGACGACTTCACCGACTACGTGGCAGCGCGCTGGCCCACACTGGTGCGCTCAGCGGTGCTGTTGGGCTGCACTCACCCAGAAGCCGAGGACCTCGTTCAGACCGTCCTGGAGCGCTGCCTGCTGAAGTGGAACAGAGTCCGCGCGGCCGACGACCGGGATGCCTACGTACACCAGATCCTGATCAACAGCTTCCTTTCCGCCCGGCGCCGGCGCTGGAACGGTGAGAGACCGTCCGCGGTCCTGCCTGAGCACGCCGGTGTCGACCAGACCGCCGTGGTCGATGACACCGACGCGGTCATGCGTGCTCTCGACCGGCTGCCGAGTGACCAGCGGACTGCCGTCGTACTGCGGTATTACGCCCACCTCACTGAGCAACAGATGGCGTCCGTACTGGGCGTCGCCACCGGCACCGTGAAGAGCCGCCTGTCCCGGGCCGTGAAGGTCTTGGCACAAGACCCCCAGCTGGCCGAACTGCGAGGAACCCAATGAATGAGTCGACGCTGACGGTCATCCTCGAGCGCGCCGCGGACCAGATCCCCGTCGGCCCGCCCCCGCTGGAGGCCCTGCGCGTGGGCGCCACGCGCCGCCGACGCCGAAGCATGGTGGCCTGGTCCGCGGCCGGCGCGGCGGCAGTGGTAGCTGTGATCGCGGGAGCCACCCTGTTCACAGCCCTGTTCACGCACGGCTCGCGGGTCGGCGAACCGCAGCCGCCGGTCGCGTCGGCCAGCTCGGAGTACCCGCTTGTAGTGCGGTTGGTAAAGCTCGGGCGCGCGGAGGTCGTGGTGCCGAAGTCCTGGGGTACGAACGACGCGCGCTGCGGTACGCCGCTCGAGGACACAGTGCTGCTCAACGATCCGAGTGCCGGGCATCTTTGCCAGGTGACTCGTCCAGCCGGCGTCGAGAGCGTAGAGCTGGTCAACGGCAAGCCGAGGCGTATCGACTTCCGCGCCGACGAGACGATCCAGATCACCGGGGTGGAGGCGCAACGGCAGCGGACGGGCTGCGTCGCGCAGCCGAACAACTACGTGCCCTTCTGCACAGGCGCGGTGTTCATTCCGTCGCTGAATGTGTCCGTCGTGGCGCAGTCCTCGACCAGCGCCGCCGAGGTCGACCACATCCTCAGCCGGGTCAGGATCACGCCGTAAAACTGTCGGAGGCGGCGGTTAGCGTCGGGGGATGGATCTTGAGGTGCTGCAGAAGCTCTTGCTGGGGCTGCCTGGGGTGGAGGAACACGAGGGCTGGGCGGGACAGCCGGTCTTCAAGGTGCGGAACAAGAGCTTTGTGTACATGTCCGGCGACGAGACCAGACTGCATCTGAAGGCGCTGCGGGAGGAGCAGGAGGCTCTCGTAGCGGAGGACCCCGACGTGTACGCGCCGTCGTGGGCAGGCGGCCGCTTCGCCTGGCTCGACGTCGACTACGCCGCCGCCGACGATCAAGAACTCCGCGAACTCATCACCGAAGCCTGGCGCCTGAGCGCCCCCAAGTACCTGATCGCCCAGCTCTAGGCGAGCTGCCCGACCGGCTCGGCAGTTCTAGGGGACATAGTGGGTGACCGGATGCGTCCGGTGGGGGACCGGGACGAGCCTGTTGGCGGGGTCGGCGCGCTGTCAGGATTTCCGGTATGCCGAACGAACCTGAAGCCGTGTTCATCGATGACGCCGAGACCAGCCCGGTCACGGAGGGCATCGTCCGCCGGGGTCTACCGTCCAGTGGGCAGGTACTGGTCCGCGCCTTCGACCTCGAGGCCGGTGTGACCTGGCCGGAGGTGGACGTGCACGACCGCGACGAGCTGATCTACGTCGCGTCGGGCGAACTGCTCGACCACGGCCGGTCCTACCCGGCCGGCACCTACCTGTACTACCAAGCCGGCAGCCGGCACCAGCCGCGGACCGAGACCGGCGTCCGGATCATCGTCTTCGGCCCCGCGGAGGCACCGGCCACGGTCACTGCCTGAACGTACGACGACACCCGCGTCAATGGGTCCTCCATCGGCCTCGCCCGGACGGTCCTGGCTTGCACTCGCTTGGGGCGAGTGCTAATACTTGGTTAGCACTCCAAGGGTGAGAGTGATAAGGCTCCCTGCCCGGCGAGTGTGCAAGAAGACGGCCTCGATGAGGCGCTGGGATCGTGACGGGACGTGACCGCTGCGGTGCTGGTGCCGTCCGTCGCGGGCATCCGGCCGGCTGAACCACAATGACTCGACGCGGGAGGACTCGCGGAGAATGCCCAAGCTTATTGCTTTCAATGAAGAGGCGCGCCGCGGCCTCGAGCGGGGAATGAACACCCTCGCTGACGCCGTGAAGGTGACGCTCGGCCCGAAGGGCCGCAACGTCGTACTGGAGAAGAAGTGGGGCGCCCCCACTATCACCAACGACGGCGTCTCCATCGCCAAGGAGATCGAGCTCGAGGACCCGTACGAGAAGATCGGGGCCGAGCTCGTCAAGGAAGTTGCCAAGAAGACCGATGACGTCGCGGGTGACGGCACCACCACCGCCACCGTGCTCGCTCAGGCTCTCGTCCGCGAGGGTCTGCGCAACGTCGCGGCCGGCGCCAACCCGATGGGCCTGAAGAAGGGCATCGAGAAGGCGACCGAGGCGGTCAGCGAGCAGCTGCTCAAGCTGGCCAAGGACGTCGAGACCCGCGAGCAGATCGCGTCGACGGCGTCCATCTCGGCGGCGGACAACCAGGTCGGCCAGATCATCGCCGAGGCGATGGACAAGGTCGGCAAGGAAGGCGTCATCACCGTCGAGGAGAGCAACACCTTCGGCCTCGAGCTCGAGCTCACCGAGGGTATGCGCTTCGACAAGGGTTACATCTCGCCGTACTTCGTGACCGACACGGAGCGGATGGAAGCGGTCCTCGACGACCCCTACATCCTCATCGTGAACAGCAAGATCTCGAGCATCAAGGACCTGGTCCCGGTGCTGGAGAAGGTCATGCAGACCGGCAAGCCGCTGGCCATCATCGCCGAGGATATCGAGGGCGAGGCGCTGGCGACCCTGGTCGTCAACAAGATCAAGGGCACCTTCAAGGCCGTCGCCGTCAAGGCGCCGGGCTTCGGTGACCGCCGCAAGGCCATGCTGGTCGACATCGCGGTTCTGACCGGTGGCGAGGTGATCTCCGAGGAGGTCGGTCTCAAGCTCGACACCGTCGACCTGGAGCTGCTCGGCCAGGCCCGCAAGATCGTCGTCACCAAGGACGAGACGACCATCGTCGAGGGCGAGGGCGACGCGGACCAGATCTCTGGCCGGGTCAACCAGATCCGCGCCGAGATCGAGAAGTCCGACTCCGACTACGACCGCGAGAAGCTGCAGGAGCGGCTGGCCAAGCTGGCCGGTGGCGTTGCGGTGATCAAGGTCGGCGCGGCCACCGAGGTCGAGCTGAAGGAGCGCAAGCACCGCATCGAGGACGCCGTTCGCAACGCGAAGGCGGCCGTCGAGGAGGGCATCGTCGCCGGTGGTGGCGTCGCTCTTCTGCAGGCGTCCGTGGCGGCGTTCGAGAAGCTGGAGCTCGAGGGTGACGAGGCGACCGGGGCGCAGATCGTGCGCCACGCCGTCGAGGCCCCGCTGAAGCAGATCGCCGTCAACGCCGGCCTCGAGGGTGGCGTTGTGGTGGAGAAGGTTCGCAACCTCGAGCCGGGCTGGGGCCTCAACGCCGCAACCGGTGAGTACGTCGACCTGATCGCCACCGGCATCATCGACCCGGCCAAGGTGACGCGCTCGGCGCTGCAGAACGCGGCGTCCATCGCGGCCCTGTTCCTCACCACCGAGGCCGTCATCGCCGACAAGCCGGAGAAGGCAGCAGCCGCTCCGGGCGGCGCCCCCGACATGGGCGGCATGGACTTCTGATCCACTGAAGTCCAACAGCACAAGCAGTAAACCAAGCGGTCCCGGGCTGATGCCCGGGACCGCTTGCTGTTTGGGCTAAAGGACACCGCTTCGCGGCGAGGGATCGTTGGCCGCCTTCGGCGGCGGCGCATGGCGCGATCACAACCAGCTGCACTCGGCGAGTGGACTGTGGGTGAGTCAGGTGACGCTAAAGGACACCGCTTCGCGGCGACGGATTGTTGGCCGCCTTCGGCGGCGCCGCTGAGCGGGTCAGGAGAGACCGTGCTCGGCGAGTCGACTGGGTGGGGAGACCGGGTGGATTGGCCCGCGGTCAGATGCCGAGGGCGAGATGTACGAGGTAGTCGGGGTGCCGATGTAGGTGGGCGGGAACTCCAGAACGAGCTCGTCGCGCAACTGGACGGCGGGAGCCGGCGGGTGTCGATTGGCAGCCGGTGTCAGTTGTCGGTGTTGTCTGAGCCCCGGCGGGCGCGTGCTCCGGCAGTCAGCGTGGCCGTGATGAGGCCGTATATGAGAGCGACAACCCCGCCCTCAATGACGTCAAACGGCCACCACGAGGGAGCCAGTGCTTCGCCAATCAAACTGACGATCCAGAAACTACCGCCGTTGATCAGGACGAGAAGCCACCAGGGAGCTTTCGTCATCAGGTAGTTGCGCATCCCAGAGTTGTAGCTCAACCAGGGGTCCCGCTTTGCCGGCATCCGCTCGTGCTCCGCGCCCCGCTGCGCCTGATCGGACGAGTCCTACCGTTTTGACCTGGCGCTGGCGGAGTTCGGCTCCGCCGGGTCGATTCGCCGCAGGAGAGCGGCCGCGAGTGACCACAGGTAACCCGCATCGCGGACAGGCCCTCTTCCATCTCCACCCAGTCGACTCGCCGAGTGCGATGACTCGTGATCCAGTCCGCGACGCCGCCGGAGGCGACCGTCAGGCTGTCGCCGCGAAGCGGTGTCCTTTGCGCGTCGCGTGACACATCCACAGTCGACTCGCCGAGTGCGATGAGTCGTGATCCACTCTGCGGCGCCGCCGGAGGCGGCCAACAGGCTGTCGCCGCGAAGCGGTGTCCTTTACGCGCCAGTTAACTCATCCCCAGTCCACCCGCCGAGTGGAGCTGGTTGTGACACGTCCCCGCGGCGCCGCCGGAGGTGGCCAACACGTCTGTCGCCGCAGAGCGGTGTGCTTTAGGTGCCGGCTATTAGGTGGTGGGCCAGGATGGGGGAGAAGGTTCGGGTGGGGAGGGTGGGGGTTAGGCCGCACGGGCCGTCGGATTCGCCTGGGGGTTTTAGCCAGAGGGTGAGGTCGGTGGGGGCTGTGCCCGCCGCCATGGGTGGGCCTAGTTTGCGACCAGGGGGATTGCAGGACGAACCGTTCGAGCCGTTGCCGTTGCGGCTGGTGTCGATCACGTAGTGGAGTCCGCCGCCGAGCGCGGTCAGGATGTCGGTGGCCCGCGCCGTCGACTCCGCGGTCGTGTAGTAGTTCGCGGTGTTGAGCGCGAACCCACGGATCTTCCCGACATCAGCGAGCCGCAGCCGCCGCGCGATCTCCGGCGCATCACCCGACATCGCGTTTCCCGCGTCCAGATACGCCCATGTATTCGGGTTCTTCACCGCGAACACCCCGACTGCGTACTTAAGCAGAGCGATCCGCCCCGTCCACTCCGTCTCCGGGAAGCAGTCCAGCCGCGCCAGCGCGTCCGGCTCGATCACCACGACGGCCGGCCGGCTCCCGATCCCGGCTGAGACGCCCGCGATCCACGTCCGGTACGCCGTGTCCGTCGAGGCACCGCCTCCGAGACCGCACTGCCGGCCCGGGAGGTTGTCCGTCACCAGCACCGGCAACTTGTCCGCCTTGTCCGCAGCAGTCGTGTACGACGCAACCGCAGCCTTCACGTCCCCACTCCACGCACCGAACCAGCGCGCCGACGCCTGCGAGGCGATCTTGGCCGCCAGTTCGGTGTCCTCCGGATGCCGTCGTACGTAGGCTGCGGCGGCCGAGCCGGGATCGACGTAGAAGCCGCTGGTCAGCTTCAACGGATCTCCGGTTGCGACGGCCAGCCCGGATGTGGGCTGGCCGCCGATCAGTCCGAGGGTGAGCAGGACAAGAGCCACGCGCAACGTCGACCTCATCGCGAATGCATCCTTCCGATCAAGAATGGTCACTCAACGTGTCGCCGACGTTACCGTGTGATGCTCAACTGTCCTCGTCGACCTCACAGAACGATGCGTAGTGGTCGCCGGTGTAGTAGACGTGCACCGGTGTGGTCAGGGCGCCGCCACCGATCAGCCGGCGGGCGCCGCGGTCGGGCGATCCGGGCGTCTTCACGGTGTACTCGTGGTAGTAACTGCTGGACTCCGCAGGCAGGATGCCCTCCCGGTTCTGGAAGACGGTCCCGTCCTGGCTGTACGGGAACGGCCCGCCGGAGTGGATCAGGTCGAGCGTGTCGGAAGCCTGCGAAGGCAACGAGCTGAGCGCACACGTCGGCAGCGCAGCAGCAGAAATGTCAGGCGCAGCAGCGGAAATGGTGGGCGAGGCAACGGAGAGGTCGGGCGACGCGGGTACGGCGTACGCCGTGGAGCCCAGGGTGGTCGCGGTGGCGAAGGTGAGGGCGGCGATGAGGGTTCTCATGCCGAGGAGGCTGCCCGCGCAAATCAACGCTCGTACATCCCAGGTGTGAATAACAACTGGACTGTGACCCTGACCGCGTCCTAAGGTTTCGCCCGGCGAGAGAGTTTCTGGAGCGGAAGGAGCGGCCGATGAACGCACTGACATGTGTCCCGGCGCGACTCACCCGCTCGCCCAACTCGCACTGAGCGGAGCGTTGCGCCTCCTGTTGGAGGATTCGTGAACATCCGCACCACCGTCGAGGCAGACCTCGACACCATTCATTCCCTGATCGAGAACAAGTCGGTCAACACCGTCACGCGTGAGCGCTTCGACGAGTACATGGCGGCCGGTTACTACCGGCACGACTGGAACTGGGTCGTCGAGGAAGACGGTGCGATCCAGGCGCTGGCCATCTGGTGGGGGATGCCCGAGGACGGGCACCCGTTCAGCATCGACGGCCTGTACTTCGTCGGCGACGGTGATCCCGTCCCGGCCTGGACCGCGCTGATCGAGCACACGCTGAAGACCCGGCCGGCCGACGCCGAACCGTCGGAGTACCACTTCTTCTTGGACAGTGACTGGCAGGACGACGCCGAAGCGGTCGCCGCGATCGAGGTCCGCAGCCGGGCCGCCGCGGCGGTCGGGCTGACCGAGATCACCGACCGGCTGCGGTACGACTGGAAGCCCGAGAACGGGCTCCCGGCCCGGTCCACCCGGCTGCGGTTCGAGCCGGCCGACGACGAGGCGTTCGTCGATGTGTTCATGCGGGTCGCCGAGAACAGCCTGGACGCCGGCACCGCGCGGGAGATCGCGCGGCTCGGTGCCGAGGGCGCGGCCCGCTTCGAGCTCGAGCTGTACAAATCGATGCCGGGCGAGCGGGACTGGTGGCGTCTCGCGTACGACGCCGACGGGAAACTGATCGGGTTCGAGATGCCGTCGGCGAACGCCGGTGGGCTGACGGTCGGGTACCTCGGTGTTCTGCCGGAACACCGTGGCCACCGCTACATCGACGAGCTGCTGGCCGAGATCACGCACTTCCTGGCCGAGAAGGGTGCTGAGCGGATCACCGCCGACACCGACTTCGGCAACGTGCCGATGGCGAGGAGCTTCGAGCGCGGGGGATATCGGAACTTCGCGGTCCGACGGGTGCTGTCCTTCCCGGAGAGCTGAGCCCGTCCCCTCGGCGTACTCGAATGAGTGCGCCGAGGGGCAGACGGCGGGCGCTCAGAGTCCTATGCTCCCTGACATGTCAGACAGCTCCGGGGGGAGCTCAGTAGGTTTCGGGGGTCGGGGGAGGCACGGCGATGCGTGACATCGCGCTGATCCTGCATGTCGTGGCGGGTGTGCTCGCGGTGGTGTTCGGCCCGCTGGCGATCGTCCTCACGCTGCGGCGGCACGGCTTGAACTGGGCCGGCGAGGTCTATCACTGGACCATCGCGTTGGTCTGCCTGAGCGCCCTCGTGATGGTGCCGTACGACTGGGGCGGGCTGTGGTTCTTCTGGCCGATCACCATCGCGGCGTACCTGTTCGTCTACCTCGGCCAGCGCGCCGCCGAGACCCCCGGCGGCCTCTGGTACCGCGGGGTGCTGCGCGGGTACGGCGGCGGCTGGATCGCCCTGTGGACAGCGATAGCCGTCGTCAGCCTCCCGCACCAACCGTGGGCGTGGGCCGTCCCGATCGTGGTCGGCTCGGCCGCGATCGAATGGATGTGCTTCAACCCCGCACAGAGCTGGACCCACGAGAACGCCCACCCCGCTGGCTAGTCGCGTGACAATGGTCAGGTGACCAGTCACTTCGAGCACTTCCTGGATCAGCTCCCGGCGGCCGACGCCGACCGCGGCCGAAGGCTGTTCCGGCCGGCCCTGGTCGAGCGCGGCGAGCTGCTGGTCCGGGCCGGTGACCGGCCGGAGCGGGTCGGGTTCGTCGAGCGCGGGCTCTTCCGGCTGTACCAGACCGACGCGGCCGGGACCGAGCGCACGCTCGCGTTCCGCGCCGAGGGCGAGCTGGTCTGCGCCTACAGCGCCGCGCTCCGCCACGAGCCGTCCCGGCTGACGATCGAGGCGCTCGAGCCTGCCGAGCTGATGATCGCGCCGCGTTCGACGTACGACGCCTTGGTCCGGGCGAGCCTGGGCTGGCAGGCTCTCGTGGCCCGGCTGACCGAGGCACTCTATCTGCGGGTCGAGCAACGGCAGACCGAGCTGCTGCTCGCCGACGCGACCGAGCGGTACCGGCTGTTCCTCGCCACGCACGAGCACGTCGCCGGCCGGCTCACGCAGCGCCACATCGCGTCGTACGTCGGCATCACACCGGAGGCCCTCAGCCGGATCCGGCGGCGATTGATCTCGATCAACGACGACGGCCACGCCGCTGCCTACCGTCGAGAGCATGACGACGACGATGCGCGCGATGGCAACAGACCAGGTCGGTCCCGGCGCACGGCTGCGGCCGCACAACCTGCCGATAAAGGCACCCGCTGACGGCGAGGTCCTGATCAGGGTGATGGCCGCGGCGGTCAACCCCGCCGACCTCGGCATGGTGGCCGGCAACTACCGCTGGTACGACGAACTTCGGCTGCCGCTCGTACCTGGGTACGACGTGGCCGGCGTGGTCGAGGGCGGGGACCTGCCGACCTGCACGGCCGTGATCGCCAGCACCGGTCACTCACGGACCCAGGTCGGTGGCTTCGCCGAGTACGTGACGCTGCCCGTGGCACAGGTTGCCACCGCCCCGGCGAACCTGGACTGAACCGAGGCAGCGACGCTGCCGCTCGCCGGACTGACCGCCCACCAGGCACTGGAACTCCTCGACCTCGCGCCGGGGCAGACCCTGATGGTCAACAGTGCTCGGGGTGCGGTCGGCCGCTTCGCTGCCGAGCTGGCTGTCTCGCGCGGCATCACGGTCCTCACCGAGCCCGACGAGGGCTCGGCGGACGCCGCCCTCGACGTGGTCGGCGGCCCGCGGGCACGCGCGGCCTTCGCGGCGGTACGCGACGAGGGAAGCTACGTGACCACCGTGCCGGAGTTCTGGGTGCCGGGTGGTCAGTTCACGGCGGACCGGGGCATCGAGCCGGTGATCGTCCGTGCCGAACCCGACGGTCGCGTCCTGCACGGTCTCGCGCGGGCCGCGGAGGCCGGGCACCTGACCGCGACGGTCGCGAAGACGCTGGCGCTGACAGCCGCAGCCGAGGCCCTCGACCTGCTGCAGGTCGGAGGCGTCGGCGGCAAACTCGTCCTGGTCCCGTGACCGGTCAGGCCTGGCCGGCCTGCTCTTCTGGGGTGGACTTGCGTACGACGAGACGGGTCCAGGCGCCGACGTAGACCCGGTCGTCGGGGTTCAGCTCCTGGCGTTGGCCCGGGACGATCGGGTCCTCGGGGAGCGGGCCGGCCGCGGACGCGACGTACGTACCGTTGGAGGACTGAAGGTCTTCGACCCACCAGCGCTGGCCATCGGTGGTGAGCTGGGCCTGACGGCGGCTCACGCCGGTGTCGTCACCGCAGTCGACCTCGGGGGAGATGCCGCGGCTGCGCGACGGGCGGCCGATCAGCACGCTCTTCTCGGTCAGCGGGATCACCGCGGGCAGGCCCGGTGACGGACATGGGTCGTCACTCTGCTGTACGGCGTACCAGTCCGGGTCGACCCAGCGTTCGACGACCCACTCGGCGACCTCCCGTGGTGCAGGCGGCATGGGAGACGCGGGCGCGCCGGCCGCCGGGAGGTCCAGGGACGACGCCGGACGCGGCATGGTGCCGGTGGTGAAGTCGTAGCCGCAGTTCTCACAGAACAGCGCGTCTGCCGCGGCCGCGTCCGAGCAGTTCGGACAGGTCTGCGTGGCCGGGCCGGGCGCCGCAACAGCCGGTGCAGGTACGGCGGCCGCCGCCGGAGTGGCCGCAGCACCGATCGGCAGGCCGCAGACGTCGCAGTAGTCAGTCGAGACGGACGGGTGTCCGCTCGGACAAGTGACTGTGCTCATTTCTTCACCCGAGTGGTCTTGGTGGAGGCCGTGTCGAGCGCCATCTCGTCGGCTTTCTCGACCGTCCGCTTCAGTCGCACCGTACCCGTGTCCTGGTCGTCGATGTCGACGACCTTGCGCAGCCGGGTGGTCGCTTCCTCGTTGCCGGTCTGGGCGGCGAGCTGCACCGCGCGGCCGAGCTTCGTGGTGGCGGTGGCGGTGTCACCGGCGGCCTTCGCAGCCAGGCCTTCCTGGATCGCATCGGCCAGCTCGGTCTGGCCGGTGTAGTGCGCGACCTCCGGGCTGATCCGCGTGGTCAGCGCCTCGTCGGCAGACCACAGCGCCTTGACCAGGCCCTGCGCGACGACCTCGGAGCCGATGCCCAGCTGGACCCGTGCGGCGAGCTGCTCCTGCCCGACGCCCTTCGCGGCCAACCGGATCGCCACGTGGTAGTCGCGGGACTCGTCACCCCACGAACCGGTCGGGTACGAGCCGGTCAGCGGATTGATCGCCGTACGCCGTGAGGTCAGGTCCTCGACCGTGGGGGCGACCTGCCGGACGAACAGCACCTCGGCACCCTGCGGCGCCCAGACCCGGAGGTCGGCCTCGGCGACACCGCGGCTCATCGCGTTCTGGATCAGCTTGGAGAACTCGGCGGCCAGCTGGTCAGGCGCCGGGATGATGTCGACCGTGCCGAGGAGCGCCTGCGCGATCCGCCGTACCTCGTCGACCTGCCAGGCCACGCCGACACCGCGGGTGTCGCACTGGAACTGGCCGGTGACGGCCTTGATGGTCTCGGTCAGTACCTCGGGCGTCTCGTGCTGGTTCTCGCCGTCGGTGAGCAGGATCGCGTGCTTCTGGGTCAGCGACGGGACGGTCGCGAACACGCGAGAAGCGAGTCGCAGCCAGGTGCCCATCGCGGTTCCACCGTCGGCGTAGAAGCGCGACACCGCGTCCTTGGCCGCCTGCCGGGTGAACTGGTCCATCTTCACCATCACCGGCTCCGGCGACGGCGGGAACGCCAGCTGGGCGCGGTCGTTACCGGAGATCACCGCGAACCAGACGCCGTCGAGGATCTGGTCGAGCGCGGTCTGTGCGGCGTACGCGGCGGCCTGGACACCCTCGCGGCCCATCGAGCCGGAGGTGTCGACGATGATGATCTCGCCGGCGTCACCGCTGCCGGACTGACCGGCCGCACCGGCGCCCTTGCAGGTCACGGTGACGATGGCGTGCACATCGGTTCCGCCGTCGGGCAGGAACTCGTTCTGGTAAACGGTGGCGGCGAACTCGGCCATGTGCAGTGCCTTTCTATACGCGCGCAAGCGCGACGGTGATGTTGTCCTGGCCACCCTGGGCATTGGCCCAGTCGACCAGGGCGGACGCGGTGGGCAGCGGTTCGCCACCGTGCGCCGCAGCGGTCTGACGTACGAGGTCGGCCAGTGGTGCCGCCTCCGAGCAGTAGTTCCACAGTCCGTCCGAACACACCACGACCCAACCCGGTCCGGTCACCGGGATTGTCGTCGTACGCGGGGTGTGGTCCGGAGCGTCCTTGCCGAGCCAGCGGGTGATCGCGTGCGCGTGCGGACCGGACTCCGCCTCTTCCCGCGAGACACCGGTCGCAATGAGCTCCGCGGCCCACGAGTCGTCCACTGTCAGCGCCATAGCCTCGGCGTCGTCCGGGAACCAGTACGCGCGACTGTCTCCGACGTTGCCCGCGACCAGCAGACCGTCCTCCAGGACCGCCGCCACGAACGTGCACGACGCCGGATTGGGACTGTCCGGACTCGTGTTGTCCAGTACGGCGTCATTTGCCGCGTCGGCCGCGGCCTTGAGCCGGGCCACGATCGCAGCGTTGTGCGACTCCGCCGTACCCATGCCCTGGGCATGCCCGGCCACCAGCACCTCGAGTGCGGCGCGGGCAGCGGCCAGGCTGGCGACATCCGAGTCGAGGGACGAGCTGACACCGTCACAGACGACCAGGAGAGCCCGGCTGCCCGGCTCGGCGGTCGCAGCGATCGCCATCGCGTCCTCGTTGCGGCTGTGCCGGATACCGCGGTCACAGACACCGGCCACCCAGGGAGCAGGCTGCTCGTCGAAGTGGTCGCGTGGTTTGGCCGCCTTGGTGCCGCACGTCTCGCAGTAACCCTCGGCGCCGATCACGCCTCCGCAGGACCGGCACGGGCCGACCACTGCCTCCGCGGCGGGCGCGGTGATCTCGACCGTGGGCTCGGTGTCGGTGTCCAAAGCCGGTGTGGTGGGCGAGGTGCCGGGGTTGAGCTCGGCGCCACACGCCTCGCAGAACCGGTCGGCGTCGGACACCGGCCCGCCACAGCTGGGGCAGACCGTCTGGGTCGTACTCGTCATCGCAACGTCCATCCTCGAACCTCGTTGGCCAGGTCGACCAGGGCGATCCGCTCCGGCCGGCTGCCGGCCTGGTCGGCCAGCTGCCGGTAGGTGGCCTCAAGCCCGTCCCGGAGTTGGGGCTCGGTGGCCGCCCGGCCGTCGATCCGCAGTCCTGCCTGCGGACCGGACTGCTGGACCTCTGCCAGTGCGGTCCGGAACACATCCGCGGCCAAGTTGGCCCGGTCGACCGGGTCGATGGTCAGCGACTCGATGCTGTCCATCGCCTGGGCGAGCGCGGGAAGGCCACGGCCCGATCCTGCCAGCAGTCCGGCTCGCTGGCGACGGGCCCGGACGTACGAGCCGCTGGTTCGTGGCACCAGGTCGAGGGCCGCGAGCGCTCCGTCGAGGTCCTGGCGCTTGGTGCGGATCGTCGCCAACCCGAAGGCGGACGGTGCGATGTAGTTGGCATCCGTCCGGGCGCAGGTCTGGTAGAGGCCCTCGGCAACGTCGTACTCACCGCTCTGCTCACAGGCGATCGCCAGCGCGAGCTTCGGGCCCAGCTCGCCCGGCACCTGGCCGTAGACGGCGTTGAAGGCGGACTGGGCCGCCGCCGCATCGCCACGGGCCAGCGCGACCAGACCGGCCATCCAGACCGCCCGCCACTCCCAGGGGTCGGCAGCCAGCAGATCGGCGACCGCGGTGTCGACCATGTCATAGCGGGTCGGGCCGACCTCGAGAGCAGCCTCGGCGATCTCCAGCAGGATCTGCGCGGACGACTCCGGCGCGTCGACGAGCAACTCCAGCCGCTTGGCAGGGTCCGGAACGCTGACCGTCTTCAGCCAGCCGGCCATCTTGTCGCCGTCGTCGGTGATCAGCGACGGCAGCTGCTGCCACGGGGACGCAGCCTCACCGAGGCCCATCGCCTTGTCACCCGGCGTGCCGAACAGCAAGGACGACGCGGAGTGCTGAGCTGCCTTCACACCCTGCTTGTCCGCGACGATCTCACGCAGTACGCCGAGCAGCTGCACGCGGAACTCGTCCGCGGACTGGAACCGGTCCGCCGGGTCCTTGGCGCAGGCCTTGAGCAGCAGGCGATACACCGAGTCGTACTTCTGGAACAGCGGCACCTCGCTCACCGGCGGCAGCGAATCGACGTACCGGCCCTGGTAGCCGCGGAACTCCATCGCCAGCACGCACAGCGTCCGGCCGAGGGTGTAGATGTCCGAGGCGATCGACGGGCCGACCTCGGCGACCTCGGGGGCCTGGAAGCCGACCGTGCCGTAGATCGCGGAGTCGAGGTCATCGATCCGGCGGACACCGCCGAGGTCGATCAACTTGACCGCGTCGCCGACCTGGATGATGTTGTCCGGCTTGAAGTCGCAGTACACCAGGCCGAGGTCGTGCAGGTACGAGAACGCCGGCAGGATCTCCAGGAGGTAAGCGATCGCCTGGTCGATCGGCAGGGCGTCGTACTGGCCGTGGTTGGCCGACATCCGTTGCTTGAGCAACGTCTTAAGCGAGGTGCCGCCGACGTACTCCATCACGATGTAGCCGGCACCCTCGTGGGTGACGAAGTTGTAGATCTCGACGATCAGCGGGTGCTCGACCCGGGCCAGGAACTGCTGCTCGGCGATCGCGGCCGCGACGGCGTCGGGATCCTCGGAGTTGAGCAGGCCCTTCAGCACGACCCAGCGGTCGGAGACGTTCTTGTCCTGAGCCATGTAGATCCAGCCGAAGCCACCGTGGGCCAGGCAGCCGCGCACCTCGTACTGGCCGCCGACCAGGTCGCCCGCCTTGAGCTTGGGCGAGAACGAGAACCTGTTCCGGCAATGCGGGCAGAATCCCTCGGTCCGGCCGGGCTGGCCGTCGCGGGACCGGCCGACCGGGTTGCCGCAGTTCGGGCAGTTCCGGCGGTCCTCGGGGACCTGCGGGTTGGCCAGGATCGCTTTGCTCGCGTCGATCGCGGGGATCGACGGTACGTGCGTCAGCCCGGCACCGAGGCGCGCTCCGCGCAACCGGGTGGACGACGTACCGAGCTTGCGGGTCAGCTTGGAACCCGCCTGCGCGGCCCGGGCGGACCCGAGTGGCGTCGAGGCGAGCCGGTTGGACGCGCGCGAAACGGTTGACGGCGTACTGATCGGGTCGGGCGCGTGCTCCGGAGCGGCCACGTCGGGAGCACCCGCGACCGCGGACGGGCTGACCGCGCCCGCCGGTGCGGGGGAGCCGCAGACGTCGCAGTACCCATCCATGATCGTGCCCGTGCAGCCGGGCTGCGTGCAGGCGGTGGTCGTGCTCATTGGGTCCCTCCTGTGCTCTCCAGGTAGGCCTGGTACGCCGTGACGAGGGCGCCGAGCCTGGTCAGGTCGGTCGGCTCGGCCGCGATCACGGCGTGCCCGCGCCGGTACAGCTCCGCGAGATCTTCGTTGCCGGGGGCAACACTGCCCGCCTTCACCTGGTACGCGTCCAGGCGGGCGGCCAGCTCGTCGCGCCGTTCGAGGGCCGCGCCGTACGCCGTCTGGGCCTGACTCAGCGCCCGTCGTACGGCGTCCAGCCGGCCTAGATACTTCTCCAGCTCGGCCGGGGTGTTCGGCACCGGCCCGAGCGCGGTCACATCGGGTACGGCGAGTCGTGGTGCCGGCCTGACCGCCGCAACGGCCTTGTCGGCGAGGGCACGCACCGCGATGCCCTGCGCCTCGAGGTCACCGCGCAGGGATCGGGCGCGAGCGACATCGGCCGCGCGCTCCTTGCGGGTCGCGGCTCCGACGATCAGGTCGCGCTCGGTCCGGGCCGCATCGATCTCGAGTGGGCCGATCAGCCCACCGATGTCCGCGCCACGTTTGTTGCGGTCGGCAAGATCCGTCACCCGGCGATCGAGGTCGTGATGCTCGGCGAGTGCCGCGTTGCGAACGGCGGCCGGCTCGAGCTTGACCAGGTCACTGATCCGCTCGACCTGGGCCCGGAGCTGCCGAAGGTGCGCGGCGCGGTCCGCGTCGCCCGGCTCCAGCGCCAGCTTGGCGCGCAGGCTGGACGCCAGCGCGTCCGACAACTTGCACGCCTCGGGCAACGAAACCGCGAGCGACCCGCCGGCGCCGTCGGCGTCCAGCCCGCCCCAGATCAGCGTGGAGATCCGCTCGGTCTCCTTGACCCCGACCCGGCCGGAGTCCCACGTCACCAGGATCAGCTCGTACCGATCCGACACGGCCTTCCAGACCGCCATGCTCAGGATGACGTCCGCACTCAACGCGTCCGAGTCCGGCGCGTGCAAGGCAGCCTGATCCAGCTCGTCGAGCTCGGCCTTCCGCCGATCCCGCCACGTGCCCAACGCATCCAGGAACGAGAGCAGCTCCGTCGCCGGAACACTGCTCCCGATCCTCCCCGGCGGCGCAGGCGCGCTCGCGGTCGGCGTCCGTACCGTCATTGCGCCCGGCCGTAAACCGCCGACGGCGGGGACGACAACTTGCCCAGGTCAGGGGCGAGCCACTTGTTGTAGGAGGTCATCCAGGTCCCGTCGGTCTTGATCTGCTCGAGCACCTGGTTGACGAACTGCACGAACTCGGGGTGCTTCTTCGAGATGCCCAGACCGTACGGCTCGTCGCTGAACCGCTGCGGCAGGACCTTGGCGTAAGGGTCCTGGGCGGCGTCGCCGGCCAGGACGGTGTCGTCACCGCTGATCCCGTACGCCTTGCCCTGCTGGAACAACACCAGGCAACCGGTATCGGTGTCGGCGGTGATCGGGACGACCTGCGGGTTCTGCTTCTTCAGGTTGTCGAGGCTGGTCGAACCGGCCGGTGCACAGACGGTCTTGCCGTTCAGGTCCTCGACCTTGGTGGCCGTCGAGTCGAGCGGGACAAGCGTCTTCTGGCCCGACCGGTAGTACTCGGCGGAGAAGGCGATCGTCTTCCAGCGGTCACAGTTGATGGTCATGTTGCGGGCGACGATGTCGACCGGTTTCGCCGAGTCCAGCGAGGGGATCCGCTGCGGGCTGGAGATGACCCGCAGTTCGACCGCGTGCGGCTTGCCCGGCGCCGGCTTGCCGAAGATCGCGTCCGCCACCGCGTTGATCATGTCGATGTCGAAGCCCTCGATCTGACCGGTGATCGGGTTGCGCGATCCGAGGTGCAGGCTGTCCGCCGAGACACCGGCGATCAGCCGGCCGCGGGCCTTGATGGTCGCCATGAAGGTGCCCGCCGGCATCACGTTGGGCTGGGGCATCGTGCCTTCGGGTGCGTACGACGCCAGTGGGTTGCCGCAGTTCACTGGGGCGGCCGGGGCTGCGGGGGTGGGTTGCTTCGGCTGGACCTTCGGCGGGACCTGGGTTGCCTCGTAGTTCCCGGAGCCGCAAGCCGTGGCCGTGAGCAGGATCGCGAGCGACGCTGCGACCGGTGCGAGTAGCTTCTTCATCGGTACTCCTCCAGTCGCTGCGACATACCCCAGGCGACCAGCAGCGCGGCGGCGATCCCGATCGGCAGACCGAGCCAGCTGATCGGGGGCAGACCGTTGCGGGCGTCGTCGAGTGAGCTGGTGACCTTCGCGCTGGTCGTGCCGAGCAGGTCGGCCGAGCTGCGGTCGAACGCGTTGAACGCCTCGAGCGAGTTCGCCGATTGCGTCCCGCCGATGGCCAGGTCGACGGCTCCGTCCCAGTCACCGCCGGCGTCCTTCGACCGGACGACCTTGTGGACCTCCTGGTAGTCCTGCCACTGCGCGGACAGCGGGGCGCCGATCCCGGAGATCTTGCGCAGTTGCTCGTCGACCGTCGCCGCCGACTCTGTGTACGCCGTCTCGAAGGCGTCGCCGGAACCGCGGGCGATCAGGGTGAGGCTCTCGTTGGACCTGGCGTCGTACGCCGCGATCCTGGCGCGCGACAGCGCCAGCGTCTGGTCGTACGCACCCGACCGGGTGTCGCCGGCGGAACCAGACGCGGCGGCGAGCGAGACCCAGCCGACGATGGTGGTCAGCAGGACCAGTGCGGCGCCCGCGGCGATGGGGATGTTGAGGTAGCGGTGGGTGCGGCGGGCCAGCCAGCGGAGGGTGAGGATCAGGATCACCAGTGTGAGCAGGCCGCCGAACACCACCCAGTACGTGCCGTGGCCGGCACCGTCGAACTCGGTGTTGACCCGGGACTCGTTGGCCTGGACCAGCGCCTGGACGAGGGGGAGCGAGTCGTCCTGCAGTACGGCGTTCGCGTCGCGTAGGTACTGCGATCCGATCGGGAGGCCTTGCCGGTTGTTGGCGCGGGCCTGCTCGATCAGGCCCTGATACGTGATCAGGGTCTGGTTGAGTGCACCCAGCGCGTTCTGGTCGGCGGGCTGGGCTGCGGAGGCCACACTGATCAGGGCGGCCGCGTTGGCGATCGAGTCGACGAAGTGCTGGCGCTGGTCGGGTGGCTCGAGGCCGCCGACCAGGAACGCGTTGGTGGCGTCGGCGTTCGCGCTGACCAGGCTGGTGTGGATCTGCTGGATCCGGACCAGTTGGGCGGCGTTGGCCTCGGCGCGTTCGAGGGCTCCCTCGGACTGACGGAAGCCCTGGGCGGCGGCCAGGCCGAAGACGACGCTCATCACGGCGGCCAGGATGAGGATGGCGCGCATGCGGCCCGGCGTACCTTCGAACCACCGGGCGATCGCGCCGCGTCGGCCCGGCGCAGCGGCCGGAGCCTGCCAGGTGCTGGGTTGCTGGGCCGGTGGCGACCAGGTCGCGGGCGGCGCACTCTGGGTTTGGGTCACGCCTCTTCTCCTTGCTCGGACTGGTCTTCTTCCGGCCCAATAGTCAGCTCGGAAGCCGGTTCGCTGGTGTCAGCTGCCGGCTCGGGGTCGGGGTCGGGTTCGTCGGTGAGGTCCTCGGCGAGGATCTGACGCAGTTGGTCTGTGGTCGGTGCCGTGACGTCACGCAGCCGCCAGGCGTGCCGGCCGATCGCGGCCTCCAGCACGTTGCGGGCGAACCGCCCGTTGCCGAACGAGCGATCCCGCGGCGTCCCGGCCAGGATCTCCCGGAACTTCTCCAGCGCATCGGGAATGAGCTCGTAGTCGGCCGCTTCCGACAGCCCGGTGAGGATGTCGGTCAGCTCGTCGTCGCTGTAGTCGTCGAACCCGATCGTGGTCCGGAACCGGCTGGCCAGACCCGGGTTCGCGGCGATGAACACCGCCATCGGCTCGGGATATCCGGCCACGATCACGACCAGGTCGTCGCGCCGGTCCTCCATCTCCTTGACCAGGGTGTCGACCGCTTCACGCCCGTACTGGTCCGCGCCGTTGTCACCGGAGGTGAGGCTGTAGGCCTCGTCGATGAACAGCACCCCGCCCGCCGCGGACGCGACCACCTCGGCGGTCTTCGTCGCGGTCTGGCCGAGATACCCGGCGACCAGCTCGGAGCGGTCGACCTCGACCAGTTGGCCCTTCGACAGCAGCCCGAGGGCCTTGTAGATCCCGCTCACCAGCCGCGCGACGGTCGTCTTCCCGGTGCCCGGATTCCCCACGAACACCAGGTGCCGCGTGATCGTCGGGCTCTTCAACCCGGCCTCGGTCCGCAGCTTCTCCACCCGCAGTACGGCGACCTGCCGGTGAACTTCCCGCTTCACCCGCTCCAGCCCGGTCAGCTCGTCAAGCTCCGCCAGCAACTCTTCCACGGTCTTGGCCGGCTCGGCCTCAGGCTCCGGAGCCGCCTCAGCCGGCTCGATGGACCTGGCCGCCTCGACCGGTTGCGGAGTCGACCCAACCTGTAGCGGTCGTGCCCCGGCGGCTTGTAGCTGAGCCGCCGCAGCGACCGACGCGTTGCCGACGACTCGCATGGTCGGCTCCCCCAGCGTGCACGCTGCGGACGCGATCTCCGCAAGGGCTTCGGCGTACGCGACCTTCTCGCTCGAGCCGTCCGCGATCAGCTCGCTCAGCAGCGCCGTGGGCGAGCCTCGCCAGCGACGACCCCGTACGGCGGCATCGAAGAAGTCCTGTGTCGTCGCACCCTCGAAGGCCTTGCCCCAGTCGGCCGAGGCACCGGGCGCCGACTCCGCCAGCGCGGCGGCCAGCGACAGCGCCTCCGTCCTCGCCTTGTCCTCCGCGACACCGGCACGCGCGGCGACGACCAGCAGCTCGGACAGTGCCTGCTGCAAAGAGGTTCCCCCCGCGCCGCTCATGTCCCTCCCCGTCCAGGTGGTGGTGCCAGTGGTCCCGCCGATCCGGTGTCCGGTGGCGGGGTCGACTGCGTCGGGCCGAGGGCCAGGCCTCCGCCGGTCGAGCCGGTGCCGAACTTCTCCTGCAGGAACCGGCCATGAGCGATCAGCGCCGCGGCGTCGGCCCGGTTCACCGCGTCGAACACCTTGTCCATCGTCGCGGCCAAGAGGTCCAACTGGTCGATCAGGATCATCAGCGACGTCTTGCCCCGGTCCACCGGCCGCGTGTCGGCCCACTGCCGCGGCAGCCGCAGGTACCCGCCGATCGCCTCCGGCAGATAGTCCGTCGCCGTCGCCATCACGGAGTATGCCTGCGCACTCCCACCGAGATTGCCGAGTCGCGGGATCGTCTCCCGGACGACCCGGACCACCCGGCCGACCCGGGACGCGACCACCGCCGGTACGGCGCCTTGGGCAACCAACTGCTCGACCCGGACCAGCGCGGCGAGCAGATCGTCGTTCGTGGGCGCGCTGGGGACCGGCACGGGCTCGGGCTCCGCCTTGCGGCCCGTCAGCCGCGCGAAGAAGTCACCGAGCGCCATGCAGTTCCCGTCCCCCAGTCAGTGTGGTTTCAGCGACCCAGGTCGAGGTCGAGGCTGCCGTGGACGACCCGCTGGTCCTGCTGGGCGACCCGGTCCAGGTAGCTGCGGGACTTGGTCACCTCGGACTCCAGCGTGCCGATCGTGGCGGCCATGTTGTCCAGCGCCTCGACCTTGAACGTGTCGATCGCGTCCATCGTCGCGTAGATGTTCGCGAACGCGGCCTGCAGCTGCGGCAGCCCGATCGTCGCCGATGCGGCCTGCTGCTGGATCGCGACCGAGTTGTCCCGCAGCATCTGCGAGGTGCGCTCGATCATCCCGCTGGTGGTCGTGTTCAGTGCGGTGATCTGGTCCAGCACGAGCTTCTGGTTACCCAGGGCCTGCGCGACGATGACCGCCGTACGCAAGGCCGAGACCGTGGTGGTCGACGCGCGGTCGACGCCCTTGATCAGCTCGATGTTGTTCTTGATCACGATGTCGATGGCCAGGTAGTTCTGGATCGACACGGCCAGCTGGGTGAGCAGGTCCTGGTGCTTCTGCCGGACGTAGAACAGCACGTCCTCGCGGAACGCCTTCGCCTTGTCCGGATTGGTCGCGTCCAGCTCGGCGATCGCCGCGGACAAGCGGGCGTCCAGCCGCTCGGCGACGTACACGTACTGGTTCAGCCGGCCCATCGCGTCCCAGAGGTTCTGCTTCTCCAGGTTCAGCGCGGCGTTGTCCTTGCCGAGCTCGTCCTGGCCGTTGCGCAGCGAGTGCAGGATGCCTTCGAGGTGGCTCTGCGCGCTCTGGTACTTGCGGAAGTAGTCCTCGATCTTGTCCCCGAACGGGATCATCCCGAGCAGCTTCTTCGGCCCGGACGCTTCCTTCGGGTCCAGGTCCTCGACCGTACGGCGAAGCTCGAGCAGCGTCTTGCCGACGGTCGACCCCTCGGACAGTCCGCCCTCCTGCAGCGCCCGGACCGGTGCCTTGAGGAGCCGGTTCGAGCTGTCCGCGGCGGCGCGGATGTCGACATCGCCCATACTGCGGACGTCACTGGCCTTGGCCGCGAACTCCGGCGAGCGCGGCTCGGCCGTCATCAACCCGGACAGGAAGGCGTCGACCTTCTGGTCGAGCCCCGGCAGCGCGGCCGGATCGACCGCCGGCGCCAGGCTCGGGGCGGCCGTCTCGGCGACAGCCTGTGATGGTGGCGGCGCGGTCAGTATCAGACCGGGTGCGGTGGCCGTCGGCGGCTGCAACGGCGCCATCGCCGGCTGCGCCGCGGCGGCACCCTGGGCGCCTGCTGTGTTGTCTGCTTCGGTCATCGTCGTTCCCCTCCGGTGGCCTCTGCGAGCCGTCCCCTGAACCTGCCCGTGAATCCGCTCAGGCCGCCCGCGCGCTGTCACCTCCGTGACGCGCACACAATCTACGCGGTTCCAGGTCTTCCTGGCTGCCTCGTTGCGTACTCGTTGTTACCTGCTGCGGAAGCGAGACGTCAGACCGCGATCGGGGCCTTGATACCGGGGTGCGGGTCGTAGCCGAGCAGTTCGACGTCGGCGATCTCGTAGGAGTCGATGGAGTCGCGCTCGGCCAGTTTCAAGGTCGGTAGCGGGCGGGACTCGCGGGTGAGTTGGAGGCGGGCCTGGTCCAGGTGGTTCAGGTACAGGTGGGCGTCGCCGAGCGTGTGGACGAAGTCACCGACCTCGAGTCCGGTCGGAAGGGAACGACGCGCTACGCAGCCGGATGCTGTCCGGGCTGGCGTTCACCGAGTTCGTCGGAGCTCCCGGCGTCGAGGCGCAGCAGCACG